>JAZQJL010000235.1:0-6081 GCA_045541595.1 Lachnospiraceae bacterium
ATATAATCTAATTCGTGTTCAAGAAAAACCAAGAACATACAATTAAATATGCATCTCTAGCTCAGTTGGTAGAGCACCTGACTCTTAATCAGGGTGTCCAGGGTTCGAGCCCCTGGAGATGCACTAAAAGCCCTTGTTCGCAAGAACCGGGGCTTTTGTTTTTCTCATTTGCTTGACCTCTTTGTTTATTTCCATTACAATATTACTTGTATTTATTTTTCACATTCAGGAGGAAAAAATTATGAGAAAGAAATTTTTAGCAATCACTCTAACACTTACTATGGCAGTGTCCATGATGGCAGGCTGTGGCAGTTCCCAGAAAGATTACGAAAATGATCTCGAGCTACTTGAAGAACTATACACCGACTTTGAATATCCGGATTTCGACATCACTGAGGAAGAAAAAGTAACCGCTATGTTTAAAGATATGAAAGAAGATATCGCAGATATGAAGTTCTCCACGAAAGAAGGCAAGGCCATTCAAACCATTCAGGTAGACGCCTTTTCTTACTACGAAGACCTTTTTGACAAGATTTTAGACGCCTATAATAACGAGGATTTCGACAAAATGAGCGAGCTTCTTGAAGAGCTGGACGAACAAATTGAAGACATGGAAAAAGATATGGAAGACGCCGTAGAAGATTTTATTGATGCTGCAGAAGAAGCAGGTGTCGATGAAGACGATTTGGAAGATTTTGAATAAACTATCATTTTTTAAGGGAGTGTTGTTTTTGTAGCAGCACTCCTTTTTATCCTACAAAAAACTGTCAGACATAAGTTTTTCTTCCGTCGGAAAAGATAAGAGTAAAATAACCGAAAACGGAGGAAAACTCATGAAAGAAAAAGATGCCTTATACGAGCCGGTGATCAGTTTTAGAGAACATCGGTCCAAAATGTCAATAACGAATCTGGAACATGACGCACTTTATGAAAAAGCCTTTTTTCCCACGGAGGAAAAATGCCAAACAGATTATGCCTTAAATACCACAACCTGGGACTAGATAAATTGTCTGATTTTTCTTGACCTCATTCCGTATTTACGCTATAATATTCTCATAATTTACTTAATTTTTATACTTAGGAGGAACCGAGTTATGAGAAAGAAATTTTTAGCAGTTGTATTATCCCTTACTATGGCAGTGTCCATGATGGCAGGCTGTGGCAGTTCCCAGGAAGATTACGAAGACGACATCAAAGCTTTTGAAGATATCGCCGACATCGACGTTGACAGTTTGGATGATGCAGAAGACAAAGATGATGTTAAGGATATCATCAAAGATTTAAAGAAAGAGATTAAAGCATTAAAGTTTTCCACCAAAGAGGGTAAGGCAGTTCGTGACGGTTTAGCAGACTATATCGATGTAATGGGCCAGTTCTATAGCGATATGCTCGAAATTGATGAAGATGACTATGAAAAATATCTTGATCTTATCGACGAATATGAAGATAAGATGGAAGATTGCCAGGAAAAAGTAGAAGACGCTATTGAGGAATTCATTGATGCTGCTGAAGATGCAGGTGTAGATGAAGACGATTTAGAAGATCTTGGATTCTAAGCACTGACCATTTTACGAGGATGTTCCTTTTCGGAGCATCCTCGTTTTTTTATATTAATTCCCTTTTCTGCACACCCACAAATTCTTAATCTGACCCTTTATTTCCTCGTAGGACCACAATTTTTCCGAATTTATTTTACTATTGGGATCATTCACGATAAACTTGCCGTCCCGGCATCCTGCCAACACGATGAAATGGCCTGTTGTTGTAAAATCACCCGGCCCCATAATACAAATAATCGGATTACCCAGCTCCAGGTTTTTCATCATCCGGTTTTCATCCAACGGTATTTCCGTTACATCCAGGCCTAGTGTCTTTCCTCCCTTTGAAATCAGTGTCCAGGCACTGCCGCTGCCTTCCACATAATATCCGTTTTCCTCTGCAAAATCCGCCACGTAGCGGGGCGTATAACACGCATCATGAAGCAAATATACACACACCATGGATAAACAGGTAGGACCACATCCGGTCAATCCCATAACGTTACTGCCGTAAATAGTGTAGCCCCACCGTTCATCCCATTGGAGGAAGAGTGGTACGGAATCTGTATTTTCATAATCACTTAAATCAATTTCAAACGTCTGGTTCTTTTTCATCGGATAATTTAATACGAACTCTCTCGCATCCGGATTTTTCTCTGACAGTTCTATCAGTTCCTCCGGCAGCTCCTCTTTTTCCTGTATCTTAAACTCCGATTCTGCCGGCAGCTCCCTCTCCACAGGTCTTATCAGAATACCTATCGCAGCCATCGCGATTAGTACACCGGTTAACAGCAGTACCGGTGGTACAAGCTTCCTTATTCTTCTCATAAAAATACCCCCATCTTTTGTCTGATGAGGGTATTGTAACCAATTCCATATTTTTTTGTTTTAATATTGCCTTTCAAATTTCTTAAGACTTTCTTACAATGGCAGCACAATGCGAAATTCCGTCACTCCGTTGTTACACACAGCCTCAATGGTTCCGTCGTGCAGTTCCACAATCTGCTTGGCAATGGCAAGCCCCAGGCCGGCTCCTCCGGTGGAAGTGGAACGGGAAGAGTCCAGCCGGTAAAATTTATCAAAGATGTGGCTTAATTTTTCCGGCGAAATATGATCTCCCTTGTTCTTTACATTCACCAGAACGCATCCGTTTCCTTTTCTGGCACTGCATACAATCTCCGTACCGTGGTGACTGTAATTCACCGCATTACGGAACAAATTATCAAACACCCGGGCCAGCTTATCTGCATCCGCAGGAAGTATCAGCTCCGGCTCAATTTCCTGATGCACCGTTATGTTTTTTTCTTCCATCATAGGGAAAAATTCATTGATAATCTGCACCAAAAGAATTGTTAAATTTACCGGAACCTTGCAGGCCGGCAAGGTCTGATAGTTCATTCGGGTAATATCGAAAAATTCGTTAATCTGCTGTTCCAGCCGGTAAGCCTTCTCCAAAGCTATACCTATGTATTTTGCACGGTGTTCCGGCCCAAGCTCCGGTGCCTCCTCCAGCAGGGTCAAATATCCAATTACAGAGGTGAGCGGCGTTTTCAAATCATGCGCCAGATAGACCACCAAATCATTTTTCTGCTGCTCCGCCAGTTTTCTCGCCTGTTCATTTTCCTTTAAACTATACTTGAAGTCCTTTAGTTTCCGGCTAAACTCCAACAGCTCCTCCGGACAGGATTCTCCGAAAATCTCCGGCTCCTCTTCACTGATAGAAGAGCTCGCCAAAGTAAGCAGGCGGTTAAATTTGAACACATAACACACCGACAGTATCAGCATTCCCAGACAATAAACGATAAAAACCGCCAACTCCCTATTGTAATTGACAAAATAGAATGCCTTTGGATTCATATGTTCATATAGAAAATCTACCACAACTCCGTTGAAAATGGTATCCATCACAAAAACCGACGCAATACAGACCATGGTATAAATTAACACCCAAATTAAATAACGCTTCAAAATGTTATTTTTCAACTTTGTATCCCACTCCCCATACTGTTTTTATAATCTTCGGATTCCGCGGCGGCTCTTTTAGCTTATCACGGATTCGCCGGATATGTACCATCACCGTATTATTGCTGTCCAGATAAGCTTCTTTCCACACGGTTTCAAAAATTTCTTCTGACGAAACCACATTTCCCGCATTCTCACACAGCAGCCAAAGAATTTCAAATTCTGTCGGTGTCAAAATTACCGGTTCTTCAAATAATGTTACCGTATGCTCTCTCCGGTTAATCAGCAGGCCGCCGCTTTCAAACAGTTCCGCAGACGGCTGTCCCATCACAGAATACCGCTTATAACGGCGTATTTGCGCTTTTACCCGGGCCAATAATTCTAACGGGTTAAATGGCTTTGTGACATAGTCATCCGCACCGATGGAAAGACCGGTGATTTTATCCACATCTTCCACACGGGCCGTCAGCATAATGATAGGATAGGTATACTTTTCTCTGATTTTTGCACACAAAGAAAATCCGTCCATCCCCGGCATCATTACATCAAGAATTGCCAAGTCGATATTGCTGTTTTTTTCTGTCTCCAGCAGCGCCAGCTTGGAGTCATAAAATTTTTTGACCTCATACCCTTCATTTTTTAAAATGACTTCTATCAGGTCCGCAATTTCTTTTTCATCATCCACAATCAGAATACTCATGCTGCTTCCTCCCCTATCTATCATAGCACAAATTGCAGCAAAATACCTTAAGAATTTCTTACAAAAATACTTCCGTAGGTTTTAGCAAAGCTCCTTAAGCACCTTTGCGCCCTTTCGTACAAAAGCAATGAATTCCTCCACTTCCGCATGAATACGGTGCACACCTTGCGTATACGTTTTCTTATCTTTCAGTAAAACCCATTCTCCCTCCGGAAGATACACCTCCCGCTCGGTCTGGCCCTGTGTTACAATCGGTGCAAAAATAATGTCTTCGCCAAAGAAGTACTGGTCGCCTAAGGTATAGCACACCTCATCCTCCGGATATTCAAAGAACATCGGTCGCATCACCGGATATCCTTTTTCTGATGCTGTCTTCATCTGTTCTCCTATGTACGGACGCAGTTTTTCACGGAACAGCACCAGATTTTTCAGTGTTTCAAAGGTTTCTTCTCCGAAGCTCCAAAGCTCGTTAGGGTCACCGCTCGGTTCAATAATTTCACTTCGTTCCCCATGCTTTATGCGGGAACCGTGAAGCCGCATCACCGGGCTGAATACACCAAACTGGAACCAACGGACAACCAGTTCCTTAAAATAGTCACTTTCCGTATCTGCTCCGTAAAAGCCGCCAATGTCCGTGTTCCACCATGGGATACCGCACATCGCCATATTAAGCCCCGCTTTTACCTGATGGGACAGGCTTTCAAAGGTGGACGCAATATCGCCGGACCATACCAGGGAAGCAAACTTCTGGCTTCCGAGATAAGCACATCGTGTCAGTGTTACAATGTCTTCCTTGCCCATGGATTTAAAACCGTCATAGGCAAGCTTGGAATAGTAATACGGGTACAAAAGTGCCACCTTATCCGCCCTTCCGGCATGCCAGATTAAATTATCGAACTGCTCCGGATGAATTTCCGGTTCCGCCTCATCAAACCAGAGAGCATCCACCCCCTGATCAATATAATTCTCTTTCAGCTTGCTCCAGACATAGTCCCGTGTGTCCGGATTTGTTACATCGATTTCCGCCTGCCAGCCATAAAAGTTGAACACCCGGTCGGACCCGCGGCTGGTCCGCATCAGCATATTATTTTCCGACATATGCCGATAATTTTCACTTTTCTCATTAATGGTCGGCCACATGGATACCATTAGCTTTGTACCCATTTCATGAAGTTCTCTGGTCATCGCCTTTACATCCGGCCAGTACTTTGGGTCAAACTTATAATCTCCCTGCTCCGTCCAGTGAAAATAATCCGCAATAATAACAGAAAGCGGAATGTGATATTCCTTATATTTTCTCGCCACTTCCAGCAGTTCTTCCTGCGTTTCATAACGAAGTCTGCTCTGCCAAAACCCGGTGGCCCACTGTGGCAGTTCCGGCGCATGACCGGTCAAATCGGCCAGGGAAGCAACAACTTCTTTTGGTGATCCTCCGATGATTACATAGTCAATGGCATGGCAGCAGTCACTGCTGAAACGGGTCCTATTGTTAGATAATTCTGCAAGCCCTGTAGACGGTACATTCCATAATAATCCGTATCCCAGAGAGGAATATACAAACGGAATGGTACATTTTGCGTTGATGTTTCTTATGTCAATGGAGGAACCCTTTAAGTCAAACCCGTTATCCCAGCTGTGTCCCAATCCAAAAAAGTGCTCACCCTCGTTTGGTTCAAAGGTAGCTCTTGCACCCCAAAGTCCGCTTCCCTTGTTTTCATATAAACGGAAGCCGGAGTAAAACGTCATTTCCGGCTTTTCCTCCAGTATCTGCTTCCCGTTATAATAGTACGTTACCTTACCACTATCCCAAAGCAGCACCTGTACCGTTCCGCACTGCATGGAGATTGAATTTTCCTGCTCCTTTATCTCTGCCTGTCCTTT
>JAZQJL010000236.1:0-2012 GCA_045541595.1 Lachnospiraceae bacterium
ATAGGTGGTTGGCTCCACCAGCCAAAGCACCACATCCACCTCGTTTAAGGTGTCCTTTGCCACCTTTACCATGTACTCACCCAGCTTATTCTTTGCCTTGTGAATACCAGGAGTATCCAGGAAAATTACCTGGCCCCGCTCATCGGTATACACCGTCTGGATGCGGTTTCTGGTAGTTTGCGGCTTGTCGGAGGTGATGGCAATCTTCTGCCCGATGAGATGGTTCATCAGGGTGGATTTTCCTACATTTGGACGGCCAATCAGCGTAACAAAGCCGGATTTAAAATTGTTGTTCATCGTTATCTCCACTTTGGCAGGGCTGCGAAACTGCAGCCCGCCACTTTCTCTAAATCTACATCAATGTCTTAACTACAGCAAACATATCCTTGCACTCTTCCACCTTGGCTGCAGAACCGACGGTACAGATGCAGTCTGCACCCAGCAATGCCTCTAACATCGGCTTTGTTTTACGGATATCCTCTGCCGTAGTGGAAAGAATTTCATCACGGATCTTCTGTACATCTTCCAACGTCTTTCCGGTTAAGTATGCTGCAAAGGAACGAATGCCCTCTGTTCTTGGAGTCATCGGAGCATCTACGTTACTCATGGTACCAAGGATGTTCTTGGTCATTTCACGCTCATCTGCCTCGAAGCTTTCCACGTAAGCCGGCATGCCCTCGTAAATACGGTTGGTTTCTGCCAGATTCGGATCACGGTAGGAGTAGGTAAAGGCATTACCGGTAAGTCCGTTAATGGAAATACCGCCACCGTAAGCGCCGCCCTTTACGCGGATTTCGTTCCATAAATAGCCGTAGCCCAGGAGCGTCTGTAACACTTCATAGGAACCGTGGTAAGGCACGCCCGCATCCAGGAAGTTACCACTGCGGATGACATACTGCACCTGACCCGGTGTTTTGAAGCCTTCATTCTTCTTTACGCATGGCATATGGAGGTCTTCCCCTTCTGCTGCCGGATACATGGCATCTAAAATGCCGTCAATTTCTGCCTCTAACGCTGCTTTTCCGTCTTCTGCCGCGGTCAGATCCACAATCAGATTTTCCTTGGTAAACAGACGCTCTGCCACTCTTGCAAGACCCTCTGCCACTTCTGTTACCTTTTCATCTAAGTTTGCTGCCACATCTTTTACAAATTCATAGTATTCAATGCCCTTGGTTGCCTCATCGAAGGCTGCATTTTCGTTATAGTAAGACGCAGCTCTGCCGATAGCCACGGCATGGCCGGCACCCATAAACTTCATTTCCAGTCTGGACTTTAACTCTAACAAAATCTCCTTTAAACGCTTCTTGTCGGAGAAGTCGGATTCAAACATAATCTCCTGAAGCAGAGCCAGTGCCTTGCCGGTGTTTGCTGTCAGCGCCTTTGTGGAAAGGCTGAACATCGGAAGGAACCGATTATGATCCTTCATGGTTGCATAAGTGATAATACCGGTTTCAAAGCCGCCGGTGTAAGTGTTAATTTCATCTACCAGGTCCTGATAGGTATGCAGGCCGGTATTTACCATAGACAGCACATCGGAAAGGAGACCAATGTACGGAACATCGGAAAGCGCCACCTTTCTTGCATCAAATGCCAGAGTAATGTAGCTGATGCCGCTGGTAAAGATGTTGTGCCATACGCCTTCTGCCTTTCCTTCTAAAAATTTCTCGTTCTTAAAGCCCTTTGCCTTCTTTTCGATATCGGAAATGGAAAGCATCGGGATAGACTCTAACTGTTCCTTTGTGGAAGGCTCATCCTGATAATCCTTTAATGCCTTGGTATCTGCCACCAGCTTTAATACCTCTGCCTTACTTAAGGATGCCTTGTAGGAAGCCAGTTTTTCCTTCATCTTAGCGTCCTTTTCTGCATTTAAGCCAGCCTTTGGTACAAGTTCTAACAGCACACCGTGCTTGCTGTCCAGGAAATACTTCTGAATTAACTGTTCGAAATAATCGGTCTGCGCCTTTTCCTTTAACTCTGCATACACCTTGTTCGCATGCATATAAATGAATGGC
>JAZQJL010000237.1:0-7686 GCA_045541595.1 Lachnospiraceae bacterium
ATGGGGGAGGCCATCAATGTTGCAGTGCTGGATACATTTGTGGCGTTTGCATCGGGACTCATCATATTCCCGGCATGTATGGCCTATGGAGTACAGGTGGACAGTGGAAAAAGTCTGATATTCATTACATTACCAAATATATTCAACAATCTTCCGGGAGGAAGAGTATGGGGCAGTCTGTTTTTTGTTTTCATGTCCTTTGCGGCATTGTCTACCGTATTGGCTGTATTTGAAAATCTGGTGTCCTGTACCATTGACTTATTTGGCTGGGGAAGAAGAAAAGCGTGCCTGTGCAACGGTATTGCACTGTTTCTCCTGTCTGTTCCGTGTGTATTGGGCTTCAATCTTTTAAAAGCCTTTGAACCACTGGGTCGTGGCAGCAATGTAATGGATTTGGAGGATTTTATAGTAAGCAACCTGATTCTTCCCCTGGGCTCCTTCTTATTAGTGCTGTTTTGTACCACCCGTTACGGCTGGGGCTTTAAAAATTTTATAGAAGAAGCCAATGTGGGAAAAGGAACCAAAGTGGCAGGCTGGATGCGCGGCTATATGACGTTTGTGCTTCCGGTGATTTTAATTGTTATTTTTCTCATGGGAATTTTATAAGAAATAAAGAAAGGATGTTGCCATACATCCTTTTTTGTATGCTCTTTTGACGTTATTGTTGTACGGTTTCCTTGCGGAGCTCCTTGAAAAAGGATACTGCCAACACGAGAATTACCATGATTGCTACAGCATCCGCAATAGGAGCGGCACATAAAATACCATTGCTTCCGTTGCTGACGGTTTTCTACTCCAGAATCGCAGGAAGTATAATGGCAATCTGAGTGATAGCGGTGGCCGCATTGCCTAAAAAGCCCAGCTCGCTGTTGCCGATGAAAATCTGGTCCACGATATTATACAAAGCACTGAGAAACAGTCCCATAATGCAGGGGATGGAAAATTTAAAAAGCAGCCGGGAGATGCGCTCTTCCCCTAAATATTTGTTTGTTTCCATAAAATCCTCCTGAAAAAGGCATAAAAAAGCCGTAATGTTTTACAAAATCTAAAAAAGACTTATAGTAAACTATTACGGTAGTTCGTAGATATGTCCACCCGATTATGGACCTATATAAGTGATATGCAATTGAGCCTTTAAATTTATATCACAGCTGCTTCGGAATGTCAAGGCGGAACAATCTGTTTTTGCTTGCAAGATAGTGGAAATGCTGATAACATGAAGGTAACAGGAAATGGAGGTGGGTATCCATGAGTGAAAAAAGCAAAAAATTGAGTATAAACAGCAGATTGAAAGAGGCGTATGCAACACCAATCGGCCATGATGCCATCGGCAAAGTGCTGATGCAGCTGGGATTGTCCGAAAAACTGATTACCAATCCGGTGGTAGGCAACTTAAAACTTTCCACCATATCTAAAATTGCAGGTAAAAAGCTGGACCGGGGATTTATGCAGGCTATCGTAACTCTTTTGAACTCCGAATGTGAGCGGCCCGCAACAGGGGGCGGAGCAATTACGGAAACCTGGTGGAAAGAAGCGGTGTTTTACCAGATTTATCCGAGAAGCTTTTACGACACAAACGGTGACGGTATTGGTGACCTGAGGGGGATTATTGATAAGCTGGATTATCTGCAGGACTTGGGGGTGGATGCCCTGTGGCTCTCCCCGATTTACGATTCTCCGAATGACGATAATGGCTATGATATCCGGGACTACCGTAAAATCATGAAGGAATTCGGTACCATGGAGGATTTTGATGAGCTGCTGTACCAGGTACACGAGCGTGGCATGCATCTGATTATGGATCTGGTTATCAATCACACTTCCGATGAACATGAATGGTTTACGGAAGCTTTGGCGGATGAAGATTCCAAATACCGGGAGTACTATTTCTTCCGCCCGGATGACGGCAGCCGAAAGGAACCGAATAACTGGGTGTCCTTCTTCTCCGGCCCGGCATGGAAGTACTACGAGGAACAGGATGCCTGGGTAATGCACCTGTTTTCAAAAAAGCAGATGGACTTAAACTGGGATAATCCTGCAGTCCGGGATGACTTGGTGGATATGATTAACTGGTGGCTGGACAAGGGCGTGGACGGCTTCCGCATGGATGTTATCAACTACATTTCCAAGCCGGAAGGTCTGCCGGACGGCAACGAATTGATCGGGCGGATGATGGAGTTTACCGGCATTGAAAACTATTATTACGGCCCGAATCTGCACAAGTATCTCCATGAGGTCAGAGAGCGTGCCTTTGAGCCTCATGGCGCTTTTTCCGTGGGCGAAACACCGGGAGTCGGCATGAATATGGCAAAGATGCTTACCGGTGAGGAACGGAAAGAGCTGGATATGGTCTTTAATTTTGATCAGCTGGAAACACCGGGACATGTTCGCTTTGACGATTACAGGTATGACCTGAATTATTACAGGGATTATATCATCAGCTGGATGGAAGGCTACGGTAACAACTGCTGGATGTCACTGTTTTATAACAACCATGACAATCCTCGTATGATAAGTAAGGTAAGCACAAGGAAAGAGGATGCGGTGCCTCTGGCAAAGCTTCTTGCCACCATGCAGTTTACCTTAAAGGGCACTCCGTTTATGTTTCAGGGAGATGAAATGGGGCTTGTGAATTATCATTTTGCTTCTATGAAGGAAGTAACGGATGTAGAAGCCAAGGGTAAGTATGCAGAGCTTTTGGAGCAGGGAAAAACAGCGGAGGAAGCTTTTTCGGTTATCCTTGCGGGAACCCGCGAGCACACCAGAGTACTGCTTCCTTGGAATGAATTTCCGGCGGGTACAAGACCGGAGCTGATTCAAAAGGAAAAGCCGGAAGTGAGAGATTTTTATAAGAAACTGATTGAACTGCGTCATAAAGAAAAAGCGTTGGTATACGGCAGGTTCAAAGTGCTGAACAGGAAAAAGGACCGTTTTGTTTACAGCAGAAGCTTAAATGGAACGGAGTTTGTCATGGATTGTAATTTGTGCGATAAGCCCCAAAAAGCCTGGAAGAGCGAAGGGTACGAAGCAGTACTTCCGGAAAAGGTGGAGGACACGGACAAATTGCAGCCTTATGAAGCAAGAATTTATTGTAAAAAATAGAGTTGTAAAACGCCAAATGGGCCCGAAAACACTCCATGTTTTCGAGCCCATTTATTTTGTTTTGCTTTATTTCTTATAAAACTCTGCCAATTTCTTAAATGCTTCTAAAGAACGTTCTACTCTTTCTGTTGGTACGCAGAAGGAAATACGTGTGTGTCCCGGACAACCGAAGCCGGTACCCGGCACGATGAGAAGGTTGAAATCCTTTGCCTTTTCACAGAAAGCAATATCATCCGGAATCAGGGTTCTTGGGAAGATGTAGAAGGTTCCCTGTGGTTCCACCACGTGGTAGCCTAAATCTCTAAGCCCCTTAGTCAGGAGATTTTTGTTGGTTTCATAAATGCTGATGTCAGCGGTTTCTCCGGCACATTCCGCACAGACTCTTTGGAAGAGGCTTGGTGCGTTTACATAGCCCAGGGAACGTCCTGCGCCTGCAACTGCTGCGTATACTAACGGCTGGTCTTCCACGGAATCCGGAACCAGGACATAACCCAGACGCTCACCGCGGAGAGACAGGGACTTAGACCAGGAGTAGCAAACCAGAGTATTTTTATAATATTTTGGCAGGAACGGAATGGTTGCACCGCCAAAGACAATTTCACGGTATGGTTCATCGGAGATTAAGTAAATCGGATGACCGAATTTTGCAGAAGCAGCTTCTAAAACAGAGGCCAGCTTCTTTACGGTTTCTTCGGAGTAAACGGCACCGCAAGGGTTATTTGGAGAGTTTACGATAACTGCCATGGTATGCTCATTAAGAGCAGCCTCGAAAGCATCAAAGTCAATCTGGAATGCTTCGATGTCGGCAGGAATCAGCGTCATCTTGGCACCGGCTCCTTCAATGAATACTTTGTATTCCGGGAAATATGGTGCAAATACCACAACCTCATCTCCGGCACCAGGGGTGCAAATACCGTTTAAACAGCAGCAAAGGGCAGCAGCGGCACCAACGGTAATGTATAAGTTTTCCGGACGAAGCTGCATATCAAAACGCTTGTTTAACGAATCGGAGATAAGCGCACGGACACCGGCATCTCCCTGGGCACTGGTGTAGCCATGAAGCACCACCGGATCCATTTCTTTAATTAAACGCATGGCCGTTTCGTTGACACAGTCCGGAGCGGCAACGCTGGGATTTCCGATGGAAAAGTCAAAAATATTTTCTGCGCCCACTTCCGCAGCGCGAATTTTACCAAATTCAAATAATTCACGGATGACGGAACGCTGGGTTCCGAGTCCTACCATTCTTTGATTTAACATAGAATCCTCCTTAAAAAATTTGCTCTATTATCACGTTAAAGTAATAATAGAGCAAAAGAGCGGTTCTGTCAATGGACTATTATTTTTTAATTATTTCGCCGGCGACATCGGAAATTCCATTTAAAACGCGGATAATCTCCAAGGTTTTCTCTTCTCCGAGTTTTTCGATGATTTCATCCAAAAGCATCAGGATTTGTTCGTGCTGCTTCAGATAGGCATTGGACTGCTCGGTGGTAAGACGGATGAAAATTTTACGTTTATCCTCCGGGGAGCGTTCTCTTGTAATCAGATTTTTCTCCTCCAGCTGGGTTAATATACGGTTCATCTGAGATTTTAATATTTGGGTTTCTGCACAAAGGTCCGTCGCGGTCAGAGGTTGCTTGGGATGTTCGGTAGAATTCCGGTACAGGATGTTGCAGATTAGGGATTCGTTGTACGACATTTCTGACACGAGGCGGCTGTTGTTGATGGCTGTGGAAATTTTAAGCCACGCACCAAGGAGAACTTCATTCAGTTGCATTGCGGACCCTCCTTTTGTGAAATGTTCACATTGTGAACGGTTTACAAAAATATACTATCATAGATAGGATAGGATGTCAAGTCAGACAAGTTGTAAAGAACCTCCCACCGGAAATTATTTTTCGCAGTTTTTCTTTTCCGACTCAGCCACTTTTCACAGGAGCTTGCCAAGAATGTCGGAGCTTTTTTGTGATTAATGGTAGTTTGAATTGATTTGCCATAACTCGGTGTCGTTAATGAAAGTCTCCTTTTTGATTTAGGTGTTCAAAACGTCCGATGGACGTACTTCTAAGGAAGGATAAAGTTCTGTCGGACAACAAGTTGTCCACAGAACTTCAATACCTTCCTTAAAAGCGCATTCGCGCTTTTTGAACACCTAAATCATATGTGCAATACCCTTTTACGACACCTCAGACAAATGGTCAAACCAATTCAAACAACCATCATAAAAAGCCCCGATAACCTTGGAGCTTGCCGGAAAAGTGCAGAATGTCAGAAATCGAAAAATCTGCTCAAAATGTAAATGTTCCGGTGGGAGGTTCCACTAAACGGCCTCGCATGCATTATATATGCTGGGCACTCAGGCCTTTCTCGCTTTCGCACAACTTTCGATGGATGACGTCCGGTGCTTTCCCGGCGGCTCCGAATTTCACTCCCTGAAAGATATGGCTGCCGATGAGATTTTAGCTATTTGTCTGAGGTGGAGGTGTGAGGTTCTACAGACGATTTGTGTTGACAAAAAGTGCGTAGCACTAAAAAGGTTATATAGGGTGCCTCTGGCAAACGTGTTTGCCTAAGAGCACCTATATAACCTTTTTAATATGTCCGTAGGACAGTTTTGACAACCAAATCGAAATGGAAATTGATTATGTGCGCACCGACGCCGAGTTATAGTAAAATCTCGCCGGCAGACATTAATCAGATTCAGGGAGTGTAATTTGGCAAGCCACCGTGGGGAGCAGCCGGGTCAGCAGAGAAAGTTGCGCGAAAGCAAGAAACAAAAAAGGGGGCTGTCGTCCCCCTTTTGCCTAAAGCTTATGTGAAATTTTATTTGTCATGAATTTCGCTGTGCAGCTCCTGTAAGGACTTCACTTCGCTGCCGCCGTGCTTCTTCAGATAGTGGATACCGTCTGCGGTAGCCTTAGCTGCTGCAACTGTGGTCATGTAAGGGACCTTTGCCTTGATGGCTGCCTTACGCAGGTAGCTGTCGTCGTGAACACTGTCCTTGCCAACCGGAGAGTTAATGATTAAATCAATATTGCCGTTGGTAATAAGATCCTTAATGTTTGGACGACCCTCATGAAGTTTGTTTACCTTCGTTGCCTGAATACCGTTGGCATTTAAAATGTCGCAGGTGCCGCCGGTAGCGAGAATTTCAAATCCGTCGCTTGCAAGGCTTCTGGCAACTTCTACAACTTCATCCTTATCCTTTCTGTTTACGGAGATAAGAACGGTTCCGGAAAGCGGAAGCTTGGACTGTGTGCCTTCCTGAGCCTTGTAGAACGCTTCACCGTAGGAAGCGGAGAGACCTAAAACTTCACCGGTGGAACGCATTTCCGGTCCGAGAAGAGGGTCAACCTCAGGGAACATGTTGAATGGGAATACAGCTTCCTTTACACCGTAGTTCGGAATTACCTGCTCCTTTAAGTTTGGAACAGGAGATGGGTTGCCGGTGAGCTCAGAAGTAATGATTTCTGTAGCAAGAGGCACCATGCGGATGTTACATACCTTGGAAACAAGAGGCACGGTACGGGATGCTCTTGGGTTAGCTTCCAGTACATATACCTTGCCGTTTTCGATGGCGTACTGCATATTCATTAAGCCCTTAACGTGCATTTCTTCTGCAATCTTTCTTGTATATTCCTTGATGGTTGCCACATTCTCAGGAGAGATGTGAACGGAAGGAAGAATACATGCGGAGTCACCGGAGTGTACGCCGGCAAGCTCGATGTGTTCCATAACCGCAGGAACGAAAGCGTGGGTGCCGTCACTGATGGCGTCAGCTTCGCATTCCAGTGCGTGATTTAAGAAACGGTCGATGAGGATTGGACGGTCTGGTGTTACGCCGATTGCCGCATTCATGTAGTTTCTCATGCCTTCGTCGTCGTAAACCACTTCCATGCCGCGGCCGCCAAGTACGTAGGACGGACGAACCATGGTTGGGTAACCAATCTTGTGAGCAATTTCGAGAGCTTCGTCTACGGTTACAGCCATTCCGGATTCCGGCATAGGAATTTCTAACTTGTCCATCATGTCACGGAATAAGTCACGGTCTTCTGCTAAGTCGATAACCGCAGGGGAAGTACCGAGAATCTTAACGCCGTTCTTTTCAAGGTCTGCAGCTAAGTTCAGAGGAGTCTGTCCGCCGAACTGGGCGATAACGCCGAGAGGCTGTTCTTTCTTGTAAATGCTTAATACATCTTCCAGCGTGAGAGGCTCGAAGTATAACTTATCGGAAGTATCGTAGTCTGTGGATACGGTTTCCGGATTACAGTTAACGATAATGGTTTCGAAGCCCATCTTTTTACATGCTAAGGATGCGTGTACACAGCAGTAGTCGAATTCGATACCCTGACCGATACGGTTTGGACCGCCGCCAAGAATCATAATCTTCTTGTTTTCAGAAGCTACTGTTTTGTCTTCTGCGTTGTAAGTGCTGTAGTAGTAAGCTTTGTCCTCTGTACCACTTACGTGAACCGCTTCCCAAGCTTCTTCTACACCAAGTTCGATACGTTTGTTTCTGATATCATCTTCAGAGATTGCAAGAATCTGGCTTAAGTATTTATCAGAGAAACCGTTTTTCTT
>JAZQJL010000238.1:0-9228 GCA_045541595.1 Lachnospiraceae bacterium
CCCTTGGCCTCCGACTTATTCGGTTTCGCCGAAGGTAAGAGTATCATGTTAAAGGTTCAGGCGCAAAAGAACACCGAGCGTTCCCAAACCGGCGTTATTGAAGGCCACTTCGCTACCGTAGAAGAAGTTCTTGACTGGTTAAAGAACGACATTCATATCTAAAAACCAATCTACCCCCAAAAATTGCTTTTTGGGGGTAATTTTTTTACTGCTACAGTTTTTCCACAAATTCCTTCATGGATTTTGTCAGATACCGCACATTTTCTTCTCTGCATTTTGTATCAAAATACGTATGTATTCTCGCCACATAATAGCCAATCGGTGATTTTTTCAACGAGCAAACGCCGATTCCTTTTTTGAAGTTCATCTGGTCGGACGGAAACATCATAAATTTCATTTTACGGCACAGATATGTAACGTCTGCACTTGCCTCCTCTTTTTTCAGTGCCTCCACAAACAGCGGATAGTTTGGATCTTTTCTGGATTTTCTGTCCGCCATGGTAACGATGTTGTCTCCGTCTCCCACGCAGTCAAAGTTAATCAGCATCTTATCTTTTATCTGTTTTCTGTGTTTTTGATAAAAGAAGGAGGAACCAAACAAGCCTTTTTCTTCATTGTCAAAATAGATCACGCAGATCTTTTCCCGCTGCTCTTCCGGCAAGACTTCCAAAATATGCGTTAACGTGATAACCCCTGAAGTATTGTCGTTGGCCGTATGTTTGTTGCGAAAACCCACCATAAGCTGAATCATCAGAGCAATCAGCGTAACTAAAAATCCAAAATATGCCACTGCCCCGTTATTAGTAATTAAACCGAGTACAAATCCTACAAATGCGGTGGACACCAAAATCATGGCAGTCAGGACAATCTGATAGCCCCAAAACAGAAGTGGATTAGTAGGGGTCATAAGGTTTGGAAAGGGCATCCAGGCGCAAGTGTCGTAATGGCCACCAAACAGAACCTTGGCCTTTTCCGGATTTCCTACCACAATGTTACGGCTTTTAAACAGGCCATGTCCCTTTTCTTCCACAGTAATTTCCGTTGCTGCGTCATAACCTGCCTTTACCAGGCGTTCTTTTATGTATTCAATAAATGCTGTTTTTTGCTTATTGGATTTTCTGATTTCATATTTTGATAATATTTCGTCCTGCATAATGCATCTCCTCTTGCTCTTTTCAAAGTATACTTCCATTATACTCAAGCTTACGGTGACGCGCAAGAAAATTAGCATCCTGCATTGCTACTTTTCGTTGGTGAATTTTTATTGCTTTCATACTATAGTTCCATCGAAAAAGAAAAAGGTTTTATAAATTAAAAATTTTTTTAAAGAAGAAAAGGAAGAAAACTTCAGATGACGGTTTTCTTCCTTTGTATTTTTATTACTTTAATTTTTTTAATTCTGCCAAGAGGCATCCGCAGAATATCACTTCTGTAAATACCATCACGCCGGCCACAACCACCGGTGGATACTTAAGCCCCAGCATGAGTGTCAGCACCGGAATAAGGCCCGCAAACACAAAGTAGGACTTTGACAGATACAGCCAACCGTACGGAAGCAGATGTGCACCAAAAATCATGGCATAGACCATAACCAGTTTTCCGGGCACTGCCCAAAATACCCACATGGCAATCAGAAGGTATATCATCTGGTTTACGGTAAAAATGATTGCCAGTGTTGTAAGAGGGTTACTCTTTCCGCTAAAATCCACTTTTATCAGTTTAGATATGCCAAAGGCAATCGGGCATAGCGGAACAGATGCTCCAAAAGTTAATAAATTTTTTGTCACAAGCGGCAATGGTAAAATCTGTGCCACTAAAATAATGCTCCATATGATTACTGAGGTTAAAATAAAGTGTAATCCCTTTTTTTGCTGTTTTGCACATTCTTTCCTCAATTCTTTTACTTCTGCAAAAGTATCTCTTGTGTTCTCCATGCTGCTCTAATCCTTTATGTCTGCTTATTCTACCACTAATGCCGCAGAACCGTACGCCTTTATCGGACGTCCTGCCCCGTCAAACTCTGTAGTATACCGTACCCGGAACGGGATACGGTTTTCTGTCAGCGGAATTACCGCTTCCAGTTCCTTTACACCTGCTTCAATCTGACGATGCCAGTCACGGTACATGTCATGAACCTCCGGCGGGAATACACCCATCTCAAATGCACTTTCCGGATAGTTGGTCATTACCTGTGGCAGACCCAGGTCACGCATACAGCGGAAGCACGGGTGCATCTCTTTTGTTGCTACATTATATTCCCAATAGTACATGTTTACCTGTTCACTTGCCATTTTGAAACGCCGCTCACTATCAAGCAATTCCACATAATGCTTCATTTCATTGGTGACATTATGCACCATGGCATAGAATAAGTAGCTGTCTTCACTCTTACCGATTACCTGCACACTGCTTCGGATGCAGATGCGTTCTTCTCCGCAGCAAGGAGAGAACAACGTTCTCCAGGTATCACATTCCTGCTCTTCCATGGTTTCGATTGCCCGATCAAGCATGCCTGTATAAATTTTTTTATTTTCTTCATCAAAGGTAGACAGCAGGTCGGTTTCTATAATATCTTTTTCGGTCAGGTTCATACCCATTTCACGAAGATATTTTTTATTCACACGAAGCACTTCCAACTTTCCGTGATGATAGTCAAAAATAGCTGCTCCGCCTACATAGTTGCTGAAAATTATTGTTTCCTGAGACTTTGGATCCCAGAAATCGCAGGAGTTCAGATTTTCCACCAGATGCTGCTGCGGATTGGTATTGCCTACAGCGCTGGAAGTCAGCAGTTCTACGTACTGGTCCTCCGGTAACGGTCTGGAATATAAGTAACCCTGGATATAATTACAGCCGATGCTGCGCAGGAAGTCTGCCTGCTTTAAGGTTTCTACGCCCTCGGCAATTACCGGCACGCGAAGCCATTTTGCCATACGGACAACCGCACTGATAATGGTACCGCCTCTGGCGTTGTTGCTCTCTTCGGAAAGGAACAGCATGTCCAGCTTGATAATATCCATTTCAATGTCCTTCAGCACATTTAAAGAAGAATAACCGCTGCCGAAGTCATCCATTTCTACAATATAACCATATTTGTGCAGGCGCTTAATCATCTCATTTACCTGCTCGCTACTGCCCATAATGGCAGATTCCGTAATTTCCACACGAAGGAACCGGGACGGCACATCATACCGCTTACGGATTTCTTCTAACTTTTCTGCAAAGTCCGTCAGGAAAATGTCGTGACGGCAGAAGTTTGTGGACACCGGAATCATCGGGAGACCCTGCTCACTGCATCTCTTTAAGAAGTCACAGGCCTGCTCAAATACATAAAAGTCCAGTTTGGATATGTAACCGTTCTTTTCAAAAATCGGGATAAAAATACCCGGAGAAATTAAGCCACGCTCCGGATGCTTCCAACGTACCAGTGCTTCTGCACCGATAATGGTTCCGTCCGCGTGATTGTACTGTGGCTGATAATATAATACAAAGTGTTTTTCTTCCAACGCATGACCGGCAATGGCTAAAATATCCTGTTCTGTTAACATTGCCGCGCGGAGTGACTCCTGATAATAACTTACTCTCACGGTATAACTGCCCTTAATACTGGACTGGGCCAGACGGGCACGGTCAATCATCATGCCTGCCGGAAGCACTGCGTCACAGGTCACATAAATGCCCATGTTACACATGATTTCAAACGGAAGGTCAAATTCGGAAATACGGTCGACCAATGCATCTACCAAAACACCCAGTTCTTTGCCCGAAGTTTTGGTAAAGAAAATAAAACGGTCTGCATTGGAACGGCAGGAGAAATCCTCCGGCTTTAATGTGTCTTCCAGTGCATCTGCAATATGTCTTAGCAGACGATCGCCTTCTTCATTACCGAAAATGTCATTGACTGCCTTGAATCGAATAATATCAAAGCAAACCATAGCATACTCACCTGCAAGAATGCCCTTTTCATCTGTTTGGATAATATTTTCTACAGCATCACAAAATGTGTTGTGCTGTAATAAGCCGGTAAGCGAATCACGACCACTCTTTTCAATTTCTGCCAGTTCGTCACAAATATCAATCAGGGTAATACTGATAACACTACCCGGCACCGGGCAGACAAATCCAACGCAGTACCAACGGAATACACCGTCTGCGCACTTTAAATAGACCTCATTAAAATGTACCTGAGGCTCCGTTGCCGCTATAATTTCTCTCATTTTTTCTTTTAGTTTGGCAACTGCTTTTTTTGAAGCCACTCCATCTTCTTCTAAGATCCGGTCAAGCGGGCGGTCGTCGAACTTGCCGGCAAAATATTGTTCTATATTTTTTGGATACTGAAATTCTTTTTTTGCACAGTCATAAACTACTAAAATATTATTGTCATATGTCCGTGCAACACGTTTTTCGTTTCCCATAAGTTTTCTCCTAAAGTGCTTTGTTCTACAAACTTATCCACGTAATCTATATTATGCCATATTTTTATCATTTTTTCAATAAATACCTTGGTAAAAGAATAAGAATTTACTATTTTTTAACTACTTTTCGCCCTTTCATAAAAAGAACTTGCTTATTATCTTCCAAATGGTTACAATTATTTTATCAAACATACATCAGGAGGCTGTTCATGAACCGCTCTATTTCACTTGATCACATCACCCTGGGCGTCTGTTACTACCCGGAGCACTGGGACAAATCCTTGTGGGAAGACGACCTGACACGCATGAAAGAATACGGCATCGAAGTAATCCGTATTGCAGAATTTGCATGGAATAAATTTGAACCTCGGGAAGGGGAATTCACCTTTGACTTTTTTGACGAATTTATGGACCTTGCTCTTTCCAAAGAAATGAAGGTTATTTTCTGCACTCCTACCGCCACACCGCCGGCCTGGATGAGCGAAAACTACCCGGAAATTTTAAATGCAGATGCCGACGGGCATCTTATTCATCACGGTCTGCGCCGTCAGCATAATATGAATTCTCCAAAATATCTGGAATTCACCGCCCGCATTGTGGAAAAACTGGCCGAGCATTACAGCCGCTATTCAAACATCATTCTGTGGCAATTGGATAACGAAATCAACTGTGAATGCGACCGGTATTATTCGGAAAGCGATCATAAGGCCTTCCGGGAGTACATAAAACAGCGTTTTGGTACACTGGAAAACTACAACAAAGAAATCGGTGCCGACTTCTGGAATCAGACCTATACCGACTGGGAAGAAGTTCACCTTCCGCGTCGTACTAACTTCGGAAACATGAGTAATCCTCACGTGGATTTGCTGGAAAAGCGTTTTATTTCCCACACTGTCCGCCGCTATTTTAAGCTACAGGCAGACATCATCCGAAAATACACCAAGGTTCCGATTACCACCAACGGTGTTTTCGGTCATGTGGACTATCATGCCCTGGTTGGTGACGTGCTGGATTTCATCACCTATGATAACTACCCGAACTTCGCTTTCGAAAAGGACTTGGACGTTACAAGGCAGAACGGTCTGCGGGACAGAAATACTTCCTACAATCTGGCTAATATCCGTTCCATTTCTCCGGTATTCGGCATTATGGAACAGCAGTCCGGACCATCCGGTTGGAATTTCCGTATGGTGCATGCCACTCCAAAGCCTGGCCGGATCCGCTTATGGACCTTACAGGCCATCGCCCACGGTGCTGACTTTATAAGCTATTTCCGTTGGCGTACCTGCACCTTTGGTACGGAAATTTACTGGCACGGCCTTCACGATTACGACAACCGTCCGAACCGCAGAACGGCAGAGCTTTGTAAAACCCACAAAGACATTCAGAAATTACAGGCCCTTTGCGGCAAAGAATATTTTGCCGAAGCCGCCATTTTAAAGGATTATGATAATATTTGGGACGGCGAAGAAGACCTGTGGCACTCCGAGGCTGACCGCATCAGCAATGACGGGTGGTTCCGGGCCTTCCAGAAAAAGCACATACCTTTTGATTTTAAGTACATTACCGATGAGACCACGGTGGAGGAATTAAAAAAATATAAGTTGCTGGTTTACCCGCATCCAACTGTTTTTACGGAAAAGAGAGCAGCTCTCTTAAAAGTATACGTCGAACAGGGAGGCACCGTCATTTTCGGATGCCGCACCGGATATAAGAAGCCAAACGGCATCTGCTATATGATGCCGATGCCCGGCCACGCGGCGGAGCTTGTGGGGGCTGAGGTAGAGGAGTTTACATTCCTCTCTCCATATGACGAAGCCCAATTCGTTACCATCAAAGGCACCACCGTCAGTGCTCCTTGCTTTAACGATATTTTAACAGTCACCGACGGCGAAATTCTCGGCACCTTCCGTTCCAACTATTATGCCGGAAAGCCTGCGGTTTCCGTGAAAAAACTCGGCAACGGCAAAGCGTATTATTTCGGCGGAGCCTTCGGCGAAGATACCGCAAAATTCTTTATTGAAGAAGCGGGGCTTACCGCACCCTTTGGTATCGATACGCAGATGGAACTTCCGGAGGACATCGAAGTTGCCATCCGGGGTGACTACATCATTCTTTTAAATTACGGTGATGAAACCGTTACCTTAAACTGTACCGGATCCTATAAAGAACTGATTTCCGATACAGTTTTCGAGCATCAAATCGTCATCAAAGGCGTAGATGCTGTTGTACTGAAACAATTATAAAATAAAGAACAGCCCTGATTGCTGCAATTAAGGCTGTTCTTTTATTATTCCTACATCGTTAATTTCTGCATTGACGGAAATGCTCTCCAAGCGGTCAAACAGCGCCCGGATTTCTTCTTTCTCCGTAAGCATTGTGGTAGTGCAGTTTTTTTGTATGGCCGGAACAGCCACCAATTCTATCTGCGGATTTTCCCGTTCTCCCACAATTCTCAATTCTAACAACATCGTATCCAAAGTTCGTTGGTTGAACCAGAAATTTCCCAGGCTGTAGACAATAGGTTTCCCATGATAAAACTCAATGCCCTGCAGGCAGTGGGAATGGGAACCGATAATCGCATCAGCACCTGCATCCAGATAAAGTTTACCCGTAGTCAGCTGGGCTTCTTCCAATACCGTGCTGTATTCCGTGCCCCAGTGGACACAGGCCAGTACAATGTCTGCATTGGCATCCGCTTCTTTAATTACTTCCACAAATAAATCCGTATCATAGCATCGTAAAATTCCGGGGGCCGTTTCCGTCGCCTGAGGCGTCATCTTATTCTTCTCCGCGCGGGATGCTGCCACAAACGCAATGGTTATCCCGTCAATTTCCACATAGTGTGGGGTCATGGCCTCTTCCAGATTATGTCCTGCCCCGAAATAAGCAATGCCGGCTTCCTCCAGTGTATCCATGGTGTCCAACAGGGATTCTTTTCCGTAGTCATATACGTGATTGTTGGCAAGCAATGCCACATCTGCTCCCATTTCCGAAAGCAAGGATACCCTCTCCGGATTTGCCCGGAAGGTATAGGTTTTTCCTTTTAACGGCTTTCCCCTGGTGGTAAATGTAAACTCATTATTCACGCACATAATATCCGCTCTGTTCATAATGCTTAACAGTTCATTTGAAATACATTTGCTTAAGTCACGACCGAACTGCTCCCATTGCTTTGTGGTTACCGCGCCGTCCGCCAGTGAAATATCCCCGGCAAAACAAATGGTAATGTCCAGCGGAGCGATTTTGGGAGTTGGGGTGCAGGTAGGTGTGGGACTAAGCGTTGGTAACGGTGTCGGGGTAACCGTTGGTAACGGCGTTGGTATAGTAAAGTGCACCGGTATTTCTGTTGGAGGCAGAGTGCATACAGGAGAAGCTTCCACTGTGGGAGTTGGCTGGGAAAGTATCACATGTTCAGATTTTCCGCAACCTGCAAACAGGCAACTAACCATACCTGTAAGCAACAGCCAATTCCATTTTTTCATGCCTCCGCACCTCCTTTCACCGGTTTATCTTACAGTTATTTTCCTAACTTTTTTCTCTGCTGTCCCGAAGTAATCTTAATTGCCAGTTTTCGCGGCGCCATCCGTCCCATAGTGGTAGATGCCTTCATAAGAAGTGTCGGTACAATCACAACCTGACGTTTAATCATCTGCCGGATGGCATATTCCACACAATATTCCGGAGAAATTCCCTTTAATGTAAATTCCACATTGGCCACATCATAGAACTCAGTGTCCACCGGTCCCGGGCAAAGGGCACCTACATAAACATTGCTCTTCAATTCCTTCAGTTCCTGGGCGATGGCCTGGGTCAGGCTGGATACATATGCCTTTGTTGCATAATAGGTTGCCATATAAGGACCTGCCGGAAGCAGTCCCGCAGACGAAGCAACATTTAAAATGTAGCCGTGGTTTTCCTTCTGCATTTTCTGTAAAAACAGTTTGCACAACGTATGCATCGCTTTCACGTTGACATCAATCATATCCAGCTCTTTGTCAAGATTGCTCTCTAAAAATGAGTTGCAGTCGCCAAAGCCTGCATTGTTAACAAATACATCGATTTTTTTATCCTTGACCAGTTCAAAAAAGCGCAGACACTCCTCCGTTTTAGATAGGTCTGCCGGAATAATAACACATTCCACCGGGAGTTCTTCCGCCAGATTGTTCAGCCGTTCCTCTCTTCTGGCTGTTAAAATCAGTTTATATCCTTTTGCTGCCAGCTGCTTCGCAAATTCTGTTCCTAGACCGGCACTGGCTCCGGTAATTACTGCGTAGTTTTTCATAGAATCCTCCTTTTTTACTATAAACTTATCCAATATTTTTCTAACCAGACATTTTCAATATGTTCGTACACTTTTTCTTCAAACACGCCGCCACAGGAAAGGATGGTTCTCCGGCTGGCCTCGTTTTCCACCAGGCAGGACACCATAACCCGTTCCATGCCCCAATGCTTTTTGCAAATAATAAGGGCCTGCTTCAGCATCTTTTTTGCATAGCCTTTCCTGCGCTCCGTGGGGCGTACCGAATATCCGATATGGCCGGCAAATTTCCGAAGATACTCATTTAATTCATGGCGCACCTGAAGCATGCCGTAAATTCTTTTTGTATCCGGATCCGTCAGCACAAACTAAGTCGGATCGTAGCCATGTCGTTCTGTGAGCCAAGGAGTTGTCAGTGAGTCTTGTCTTCCTAAGACCGCTTGGCCTCCGACTTGATATGGCCGGCAAATTTCCGAAGATACTCATTTAATTCATGGCGCACCTGAAGCATGCCGTAAATTCTTTTTGTATCCGGATCCGTCAGCACAAACT
>JAZQJL010000239.1:0-7240 GCA_045541595.1 Lachnospiraceae bacterium
GCCGTAGCGCTTCCGGAACACCGGCGCTTCCATGCCTTCGTTGTAGTACGGAAGCTTCAGCCATTGCACTCCGTCACGGTCCCGTCCGGTTGTTGCCAGGCACACGTCCTTTAAGAAGTCCTCCGGCAAGTGTTTTAAAAAGGCATACTCCGTAAGGGAGAAGGACTGCATCTGCGGTCGCTCTCTTTCCTTTGGCTTCTCCGGATCCTGCAGTTTCCCGTATTTATCCAGTATCTGCTTATAGGCGTCCTTGTTATCGGTCTCGTGACACTTTGCCCAGAAGGAAATGAAATTGCCGTCAATACAGCCGGTAAAGCAGTGGCACATTCCGGTCTTTAAGTCTGCCGTAAAGGAATCCTTGTTGTCATTGTGAAAAGGACACTTTCCAAGAAGGCGATCCCCAGTGATCTTGGCATTTTTTATGATGCTTTTGTACTCCGCCGCATAATCGACGAAATCGTCTATATTAAGCTGTTCCGCATTCATCTAATCACCTTCATCCTCCAGCTTCTATAAGTCTAAGGAGCGGGTATTCACCCGCCCCATCTGTTACTTAGTTGAACGGAAGATTTTCATCATCTATGCCGTCTGGGATGTTCATAAATCCATTTTCATCTACCTTCGGCGGCGGAGTCTGTGTTGGAGCAGTTTCATAATCATCATTGTTTACATCGACATTACTGTTGGACTGCTTAATACTATTTGCCATAGCTTCTGCTGCCTGAATCTGCTCCGGTGTAAGCTTGCCGCCAAATGCAAAGGCCGCACGGCTGTAATCAATACCGCCGGAACTCTTTTCCTTTTTAAGCGTGATCTTGGTTACCGCCTGATAGCAGCGCATGCCCTTGAGAAGGATTTTCTTACTGATATAGTCTCTCATGTATTTCAGGCTTGTCGGAGGAAGCGAAAGAATCAACGGCACAGGGTTGCCCTCACGAAGCAGGTAAATTCTGTGGATATTCTTACAAGCCTTTCCATCGCCGTCGCTGCCAAACTGGTTATACTGGCAACTAGAACAATCCCTACATTCTCCGGTATCTCTAACAATACCAATCTTACCGTCGTAACTGGAACAATCCGGCTGTTCATTGCCTCCTGCAAACTTCTCTCTCCAATATGCATTGACCGGATGATGATGAAGGATAACTCCTACCAGTTCCTTTGTAACATCTGAATCCTCGTCATCATCTCCCGGAAGTTCAAACGCTACACCGCCTCCGCTCGGGATTTTTACTCTGTCATAAGGGATAGTCCCAAGACCATCCATTTCCTCCGCGATTGCTTCTGCAAGTTCGCCCTCAAGGGTTATTAAATTAAAATTACTATTAACTACTGCTACTTCATTTGCCATATCGTTATCCTCCTATTGTTTCCCTTTTTTCTGACACCAACGGTTCCGGCCACTTTCTGATACCAGAAATACGCTGGCAGTGTTCAATGCTTCCCTGACGGTATTTATTCTCATGTTCGCCATCTAAGGTTTTGGTTACGAAATATCCATTTGCAATTTCCTTGAAGGCACATACGATATCCTGATTCTTAATGCGGATCATGATCGGATAATCTTCCAAAAGTACATTCCCATTGCTGTCTCTAACCTCAATGACTTTGATCTCCTTTACGTCAACACTCATTCTGTTTCAACTCCTTCTGCCTCCGGAAGCTCTGCTTCCTCAAATTCGTCGGTGTTTTTCTCTGCTTCTTCCAACGCTTCTTCGTATTCCTCAAGCGGTGTTTTATCAGGGACACCGTAATACAAATCGTTCAGGATACGGTTCATATCAGATGCCATGCTGATGGCTTCAATAGCAAGATTCAGCGCCGCATCGTATAATCTGGCACAGCTCTGAATGGCTTCCTCGCCTCGAACCTGCAGGAGCGCCAGATAATCACCCATGCCGTTCTTGATGTCCTTTTCTTTTACCTGAATCTTGCTCCATGCTTCTGCAGCAATGCCGTAGCCTTCATGCTTGTTACGAACTGCAGGAAGCGGTCTGCCACATTCCTCTGCCTCCATGTTGCGCTTGTTGTATGTGAACTGGATAACCTTTGCCACATTCTCCTTTAAGCTCTTCTCGCTATCTAAGCGAACGTCCAGTTCCATCTGCTCATACTCTCCATACATGTCATTATCCCCCTTTACTTATTTGCCTTGGCTCTCTCCAAAGCCTTTGTGTTTGCCTTTCTTTTAGAAAGCGTCAACTTCTCATAAACATTCAGACATCCTACCAGCTCTTCCGGAAGCTCACCTTCCTCTGCCATCGCCCGGACACTGCTCTGCAGGGTTCTTGGGTCTACCTTTTCAACAATCAAGTCCCCAAGCCCCTGTTCTCTTAATACATCAAAGAAATCAATGCCAGCTTCTGCAAGTGCCGATTCTGATTTCTTGGAATACATCGTTGTCTGCTGCAGGCTGTATGTAAATCCATCCACAACGGTATTCGGCTTTTCTTCGTCTACCATCATCTGGCAGATTTCCTGTTCCAACTGTTCCTTAGCTGCGTTATTCTGCTTTGTAAGCTCTGCAAGCTCATCCTTGCGGTCAAGAATAGCTTTATACTCTCTGACCTTTCGATCTAATACTGATTCCACGCTGTTTTCCTCCATATAATTTTCCTTTGATACTGCTTTCTGAACGTCCCATCTTTTCTGCAATCTCCCGGATGCTGTAACCTTCATGTCGAAGGTACTTCAAAGTGGAGATATCTTCCGGGGTCCAGAAATACTGTGTTTTAACGTCTGTTTTCCTCTTTTCCTTGTACCAGGGATAGCGCCCGATGATGCTGTCATCGGTAACATCTGCGGCATTCCAATCCTCTGGATGATTCTTAAGGAACTTTATTAAGTCCGCCTGTCCAATGATCTTGTACTGCCCTTTGTGCCGGATAATAAGGCCGTGTTCCTTCCACTTCTTTTTTACTGTCCTTGAGTCCACACCCATCATTTTGCACAACTGATTCATTGTCAGTCGGTCTGTGCTTTTTCCAAATCCCGGTATTCCCAAACGGTATAATCTGCAGTTTATGGAATTAAAAGAGCGTTTCATTTTCCTTGCCACACCCTCTGCCGTATAGTCCCCTATCAACTCTTCCAATAACTGATCTTCTTCCGGTGTCCATCGTCTGCCTCTCATATCACACCACCTATCGATAATCCGTATGCGGGCAAAAGATAATATCTGGCCTTGGAATGAACTTTACATCAAGGATCTTGCCGCACTTCGTGCAAGCCTTATACCGTGTTTCCACGGCTGAATTTGCAAACGCATCATAATCTGTGAACCATTTTCCTGAATGCTTACAGAAAAGCTGCAGAACCCCTGGCTTTGGATTCCTTACGCGGTCTTTTTGTTTCACTGCCATTCCTCCTGTTCGCGGTATTCTTCCATGGTAGGACGCTTTCCGTCCAAATCATTCCCGATATAAAGCTTTCCGTGACGCTCTTCATAGTCCGCCTTATAGCAGGTCCGGCACATGCATTTCCCTGAAAGCCATCTCATTTCGCCGTAGTATTCAGGCTTTCCGCAATATTTGCAAATTACGATTCTTTTCATCTCGTCCATTAAAAATACGACCTCCAATCATCTACAATCGTCTTTGCAAGGTCCTCTTTCTTTGCAAGGGCCTTAAGCACAGTCTCATCAATGGTCTTTTCAACCACCAAGTGAATATAGGTGCAACAGTTCTTTTGCCCTATACGATGTATTCTCGCAAGGCTCTGTGAATATGCCGCGTAGTTGAAGTTGACCGAATAGTAGACACATGTATCTGCTGCCGTCAGGGTAATCCCAAGGCCTGCCGTGTCGATCTGCGCGAGGAATACTTTGGTTTCCGGGTTGTTCTGAAAGTCCTTTACAATATCGCCGCGATCATCAATCTTGATATCTCCGTAAATACTGCAGTACCGGATTTTCTTCTTTTCCAAGAGCTTACTTATCAGGTCTATCTCCGGCCGGAACCGGCAGAAGATAACCAGCTTCTTTCCAGCATCGATAACGTAATCGTCCAGAATATCCTCCAAGGCATCCAGCTTGCCTTTAAACACATGCTGCGGCTTACTGCTGCCGTCCGCCTGAATGAATCCGCCGGTAAACTGCTGCAATCGCAGGAGCTTTGTAAGTACCGTAGGCGCTGTGATCTGACCGCCGTTCTCCAATTCCGCGAAGCTGTCCCGCTTGATCTGGTCATAGAGCTGCTTCTCTTTTCCCGTAAGCGGTATGTATCGGGTAAGGAATGTCTGCTCCGGTAAGTCCAGGGCTTCTTCCTTTGTTACCCTGTACGCAATGGAATGTTCTTTCTTAATGAGCTTGTCCAGGTCCTTATAGCCGATGATCTGTTTCTGGTTAAAGCCGCCCATGATAGCGTATCGATTCCGGAAGGAATAGAAATTCATTCCAAACACATTCGGGTCTAAAAACCGGTATTGACTGAATATATCAATCGCATTGTTCTGAACCGGTGTTCCGGAAAGAATCAGTTTGTACTTTGCAATATCGCCCAACCGGTGCATGGCCTTACTCTGTGCCGCATCGTGGGTCTTGATTCTCTGGCTCTCGTCCGCGATGATCATATCCGGCTTCCAGGCAATCAAGGATTCAAAGATACCGTCGCGCCATGCTGATTCGTAATTGATAACCGCCACCTTCAATGCTTTAAATGGAAAAGCCTTCAAAGCTTCCAGTTCCTGCAGGCGGTGTTTTTTATCTCCTAAAAGCACATTAACCTTGTACTTAAAGCTGGCATAATCATCAAACTCTTTTGGCCATACGGAACATACGGAAGTAGGTGCTACGATAAGTACCTTTTCAATGGCGCCCATCTCGTATGCCGCACCGGCTACAGCTATGGCTGTAAGGGTTTTGCCGCAGCCCATCTCAAATAAGAATCCAAACCCTTTATTTTCATGTGCTGACATTGGCATCACTCTCCTTTCATTCTTAAGGCTTATCGTTAATCTCCAAAAAGAATTACCCTAGCCAACTCTCCATTCATCTCTGCAATCTCTTCTTCGGTATGGGAATTAACCATCTTTTTTGTAACCTTGTCTGATTCCTCAAGCAATATTTCTGATACCGCGTGAAGATTATAGCCAGTAAGAATCTCACTATCTTCGTAGCGCTTCTTGATAAAACTGCTAACCAATGCGCCTAAAACGTCTGCAAAGACAGAATGTGGAATATCTTCTCCAATATAGCCCACATCCGCGCCTGCCATCTTAACCTTGTTTTCCAGATACCCTTCCACGTCCTTGACCGTAAATACAATTACCGTGTCCCCGTGAAGACTTATCTCGACCCCATTGGGTCTCTTTACTGTTACTGTTGTTTTCTCTGCCATTTTTTCTTCTCCCTTTTAATTATTTAGTTTTATAATCTGCTCAACCATACCTCGGCACTGTTCTTCACAATACTCCAATGTAGCCGCCGGATATTCTGCTTGAATCATTCGGATACCCTTGGTTTGGTTTATCGTGTTAAGAGTTTCAGGGTAATCCTTGAAAAGCTCTCTTGCTGTTTTTTCATCGTGCCCATCAAAACAATGACCGGTATCAAATCCAATCCACCAAATATCCTTGTCATCTTGTCCTATAAGGTAATGTCTGCAATATGTAACACCGCCGTGGCACGCGATATTTTCTGAATCCGCCTCATTCCCATAAAGCTTATGGCCTTTTGGAACACCGACATATCCAGTTCTAAAGCAAAGGGCCTGCATAACAACAACGCATGGGAATCCTTTATACTCAAATCGTTTTTCCGGTATCGCTCCTACATACATGTTTTCTTTTCCTCCTCCTGTTCCGGGCCTGCTCTTTCATGGTTGCCCATCGACAATTATCAGGAGAATATCCCTTGTCATTATCCTTTCTCTCGATGGTATGTTCCCCATACGGAGCCTCTGAATCATATCCGTTGGCAAGCGCCCAATCTCGAAAAGCCTCAAAGCTGCTATCCCATTCCTGACACACCACAATTCCCCTACCACCGTAGTGTCGGTATGCCGGATGGTTCGGATTTTCGCAGCGCTTTTTCATATCTCTCCAAACCGAATACAATCTTGAATCCCTTGGATTTTTACGAGAACGCGCACCATGCTTCGTTCTCTCAATGCAATTTATGGCGGCTTGCTCCCTGCTAAGACAACCACAGCTTTTTACATACCCGCCTCTTAAACGAGCCGTGGTTGCTTCCTTTGTGTTTCCGCAAGTACATTGGCACAGCCAAACAGCCGCTCTGTCCTTGCCTATTCCAACTCGCATCAAAACTGTAAGACGATTAAATGTCTGCCCTGTTAAATCAATAGCCCGGCTCATTAAGCTCACCGCCCTCTGTTCCCGGTGGATCAATAAGCCCAAAGGTCATAAGGCACATGTTTGCCCCGCGAACCTGGTGTTTGAATAACGACATTTTTACTGGGTATTTATACAGCGGCACAGGGTCTTTCTTCATGCGCTCTGCATCCACCGCATCCTGAATCCGGTTCAATCTCTGCCGCTCTTTTTCAATGGCCGCTGGCAGTCTTACCAATCCGGCCAGCCTGTTTAAGAGTTCGCCGTCTGCTGGGCCTTGAAGCATCTGTTCTGCCTTGCTCCACTTCATCTTGTTCCAGCTCTTAATAATCGTGAACTGCATGTTGTCGGCTTCCTTAATAAGAATCTGGCCGTCTTTCAATGCCATTTTCATATTCTATCTACCTCCCGGACTCCAGGAACCTTTTATATCGCTCCTTTTTCTGATGCTGCTGGTATTCATACCAAAGGAGCGAAACTCCCATCAAGATCAATCCGATCAGACAATTTCTTATTGCCGCCGCGATAGATCCGTCTAAGTCTAAGCTTCCGGCGCTTCCTACTATAAAAAAGAATCCAAGGAATCCTACAGCGCATGCTAATTTGTCACACATACTTTCCTCTCCCTTCCCTGATAAATGTTCTCCGGGCGGTTCTTTGCGAATTCTGCCAAGATGCGGTATGCCGCTGCAGTCGCTCCGGTATTCGGAACAACAATTCCTTCTATACTGTCAACCACCCTGCCGTCTGCCAATACATGTCTAATTTTTAGCTCGGTAGTGTTCATCTCTTCCTCCATTAGAATGTTTGGTTGTATTAACGAGTTACTCTGCATCTGACCGGCCCGCCAAAGCTGTTCAAATACTTTCAATTTCTTCTGCCTGTTCTCTGGTTGGTAACATTTTTATACTCCTCTCGACTTCAAATAGTCATCCTCATCTTCTCTTGCCTT
>JAZQJL010000240.1:0-3432 GCA_045541595.1 Lachnospiraceae bacterium
TCGTGGAATTTGTAATATCCGGAATCCGTAAAGTACTCTTCCCGTTGCGGCTTGCTATAATAGCTGTCTGACATCATTAAATACCAATGAACGTCCTTTAGTACTGTATTTTGCGGAGTATTAAAAGTATACTGGCTTTTACCAACATACTTAATAATCGACGCATCGGCTCCGGTTTCTTCCTTTACTTCGCGGATGGCGGTTTCTTTGTATTCTTCGCCCTCTTCTACTGTACCCTTTGGAAGCACCCAGCCTTCGTATTTGTTTTTGTAATTCTTATACAGTAATAAAATTTTTCCTCTGAATATAACTACACCGCCACAGCTCGTTGCTTCTACCATCGCAATTCCTCCGTTATGTGGTGTGTTTTCTACAACTGCCTAATAGTATACATCATTTGCGTTCACTTTTCAACCCACTAACGAATTTATCTTGTAATTTTAGAGATATTTTATTTTTTACCGGGAAAAATATGCCTCCAGTACCGTTTTCGCTGCAGGTAGTGCAAAGCGACTTCCGCCCCCTGCATTCTCCATGACAACCACCACGGCAATCTCCGGCTCCTTTGCAGGAGCAAAGCATACATACCAGGAATGGGTTCCGGAAGCACTTTCCGCCGAACCGGTTTTTCCTGCCACCGTAATTCCTTTGTCGGCAAAGTCCTGCATCCTGGCAGCAGAGGCCTCCACCATATATTCCGTTAGAAGCTTTGCCATATCAGGAGACATCAGCACCTGCTCTCCGGCCGAGCCGTACTGCGTTATTACGGTTCCGTCACAATTTACTATCTGCTCCGCAAAGTAAGGAAGCTTTAATATGCCTCCATTGGCAATTGCCGAAGCAATCATCAGGTTATGAAGCGGTGTCATCAAAACTTCTCCCTGACCGAAACTTGCCTGTACCCTGGCGGCATCCGAAGTTTCTTCCGTCATGGTGAAGTTGCTTGGCGTGTACGGCAACGTATTGTCAAAGGTGCTTCCGAATCCCAGTTTTTCAGCCACGCGTCTATAATCCTCCTCCGAAATCTGTTCTCCCATATAGGCATAGGCAGTATTACAGGAATTCGCAAAGGCTTCCTTAAGCGTCTGCTCTCCGTGGGCGGTTTCATTGATACAGTGCACCGTAGTGTTGCTAAATCTTGCAGAACCTTCACAGGTATACACAAACTCTTCTTCCGTATGCTTCTCCAGATAAGCATAGGTGGTTACCAGCTTAAAGGTAGACCCCGGCGGATACAGACCGTTTGTGAACCGGTTTAAGAACGGCGCATCCGTCCGTTCCTGCAGTTCCTCCCACAGGACGGATAACTCATTCGGATCATAGGACGGGGTCGATGCCATTGCCAGCAATCTTCCGGTTTTCACCTCCATCACGCCAATGGCACCGGCATAACCAGCCAGAGCATCATAGGCCGCCTTCTGCACATTGCTGTCGATGGTAGTAACCAGACTGTTTCCTTCTGTCTCTTCTCCCGAAGCTTCCCGCTTAAGTCTTTCCCAAAACGGTAAATCCACCTCGTAAAGTTCTGTCCAATACTGTTGTTCCGGACCGTTCTTTCCCAGCACCATCTGACCGGTAACAAACACCGTTTCTTCCCCATGAGGATACAGCCGGTACAGCTTTCCGTCCTCTCCCCGGATACTACGAGCAAGAATAATGCCGTCTGCAGTCCGGATCTGACCCTTCAGCACGGATTCTTCCGTTCTTGCAATGCGTCGGTTATATTCGTTATAATAGCATGCTTTTGCCTGCTTTACCGTTACCGTTAAAAAGTAAGAGGTCATAATGCATAACAACAGCAGTGCCATGGCGCAAACCGCCACCATGCGGATTTGCTGGCCGGTATACTTCCTTTCTTTTTGTTCCGCTTTTCCTTCCTCGCCCCGCATGGCCTGAATCCCCTGAAACAGAAACACTGAGCTGAACAGGGAACTGCCGCCATAGCTGATAAAGCTTAAGGTTACGCCGGTGGAAGGGATAAGTTTTATCACACCTCCCACATTTAAAAACAACTGCACACCAAACAGTGCCACCGCACCGGTGGTCACGGCAAAGAAAAACGGCTGTTTTCTCTCCAGGGCAAGGGTCATCATCCAAATAATACAGTTCACAAACACGCAAAGCAATAAAGCCGCAAATATGGCACCGAACTCCTCGGAAATTGCGGAAAATATAAAATCGCTTTTTACCACCGGAACAGTTTTGGGCATACCCTCGCCAAGTCCTGTGCCAAGCCACTCTCCGCTGCCAATAGCAAACAGGGACTGGGCCACCTGGTACCCCTCATTCTCAATGCAGGAAAACGGATTCTGCCATGCCAGCACCCGTTCTCTGATATGTCCGGAATACCGGTATGCAAGCAATGCCGCCAGACTGCCGGACAGCAGCGCCGCCAGCGGAAACAAAATATCGGCACTGATAACAAACAGCATCAGAAGATACACCACAAAGAAAATCAGGGCACCGCCAAAGTCATTGGAGAGGGCCAGCATTCCCACGTGCAGGGCTGCCACCACGCTGACCAGCAAAAGATTCCGGTATTTGCTCTTTGCTTCCCGAATTAACAACGCTGCCATGGCAAGAACAAACGTAAGCTTTACAAATTCCGACGGCTGAAAGGTAAAGTTCTTAATGGTCAGCCAGTTTTTGGCACCAAATATTTCACTGCCTGCCAACAGCACTACGGCTAACAGTCCCAGTCCGGTCAGAGCATACAAACCGCCAAACCTGATTAGCCCCGGAAAACGCTTTAACACCCATGGTAAAAAAGAGCACAGGCAATACGCCAGCACCGCCATAATAAACTGCTTTACCGCGCTTTCAAAGGAAAGTCTGGTCAGCATAAGAAATCCGACAGCCAGCAAAAGCATCATGTTCTGATACAGCATCGGAATTCCACGGGTATAAATTCTCCGTTGTATTATATCCGCCAGGATAAAAAACGCCAGTTGAAAAAAATACAACGGCAGCACCCGGAGCTCACCTGTTGCCAGATACAGTACCAAAAAGCCGACACCATGCAACAAATACCGGCAGACACCCATACAACGTGTAAAACCCGCCTCCCATCGGCGGGTCCACATGGTCGCATAGGCTGCTGCCACATAAAGTGCCAGCAGCAGAATCAATATCAAATTAGCTGTTGTAAGTATCCATGTTGTCATTGATAAAACCTCATTATTCTATGCCACGCTTAACATGACCTTTGGTAAAAGGTCCTTTGCCAAAATATGCTGTTCCTGTCCGGAACGCATCCAGCACCGCTTTCATTTCTTCCACATTCTCAAAGGTGAAATCAAACCGCCAGCCGGCCGGTGAAAAGCGCTTTTCCACATCGCTTCCCAATAGCGAAAAACAGGCACTGTTATAAATTATATTGTAACAGCAGTCGCAGATTTGCCGCACCGGAAACTCTGCTCCCATACGGTCTTT
>JAZQJL010000241.1:0-5113 GCA_045541595.1 Lachnospiraceae bacterium
GACAACTCCTTGGCCCACAGAACGACATGGCTACGATCCGACTTCTTTGGTGGGCTTTTATATCGGTTTTGGTGCGGCAAGTACATTGATGGCTGCCGGAGACAATGCCTTTGTTACATTCGCATTAATTTTCCCGATTTCCTCCGCCTTCCTGCTGCCGGCGGCCCTGTTGGTGGGCAAGGCAGATTTGTGGATTGCTTTAATTGCCATTGCAGTATTACTTCTTTCCATTGTGCTGATGTTTAAGTTTGTTGCAAAGGTATATGAAGGTCTGATCCTGCATAACGGTGTCCGCTTGAAGTTTAAGGATGTATTAGCTATGGCAAAGGGCACCAAAGCTAAAAAAGTAAAGAAAGGGGAAATGCATAATGAATAAATTTAAAGGCTGGAAAAACGTATTTTCCTTTAACTATAAGCAGAGTGCCGGTTCAAAATCATATATTCTGGTAACTTCCCTGGTTGCCGTCATTATCATTGCGGCAGCAATTATTATCAGCGTGGTTGCGGCAAAGCCGGATAAGAATCATGACGATTCGGATGTATCGTTTTACTGCGCGGTGGAAACCGCTTATGTACTGGATTTAGCCGGTTTGGGCGAACTGAAATTTGACGAATGGATTCCGGAGCTGGCGGATGAATATTACAGCGGTCTTTCCCTGCAGCAGGTCAGTGATATGACCGAGGAAGAACTTACAACCAAGGCTGCCCGGGAGGAATTCGGAATGGCCGTTGGTGTAGTTATAAAAAAAGAGGAAAACAACATTACGGTAACGGCTGTGGTTCCGTCCACATCGGAAGCAATTTCCCTGATGGATGGTCAGGAAGTGGCAGACCTGGTTGCGGTTGCGGTGGAACAGGCAAGATTCTTACAAAGCGGACTGAGTGAACTCCAGTATACTCAGGTAAATAAGCAGGTGATGATCAGTGTGTCTGATGCCGGCGAAGAAACCAATGTGGTGGTTTATCTGGTACAGTATCTGGCCCCGGCGATTTTTGGTTTGGTGCTTTACTTCCTGTTACTGTTATACGGACAGAACATCAATCAGAGCGTTTCCGTGGAAAAGACGTCTAAACTGGTAGAAACACTGCTTACATCCCTGCATCCGTATGCACTGCTTACCGGTAAAGTGTTTGCAATTGTGGCAACCGCCATGCAGCAGTTCTTTATCTGGGTGGCGGCATTGATTATCGGTATTGTGGCCGGCGGAACAATTGCGGAGAGCATGTATCCGGGCGCGGAGAGCGGTTTAAGCGTTGCAGTGGAATTTATGCGTGCCAATATCGGTGAGAGTGCTTTTTCGCCGGTGGCGGTGGTACTCTCCCTGGTTACGTTTTGCCTGGGCTTTGTATTCTACTGCGTACTTTCCGGTATGGCGGGAAGTATGGTAAACCGTCCGGAAGAGGCTGCAAGTACTCAGAGTATTTTTACTCTGCCAATCGTAATCAGCTGGCTTGTCTGCTACTTTGGTACTCTGATGGAGAAGGAAAGTCTGTTAGTCGTAGCAAGAAATATTCCGTTTACAATTCCGTTCTGCGTGCCGGTGGACTTACTTACCGGTGCCATCGGTATCGGACAGGGCCTGTTGTCTACAGCGATTCTGATTGTTTTCTCCGTACTGGTTATTATGCTGTCCGGAAGAATCTACAAGGGACTTGTGCTGTACACCGGAGAAAAGGTGACGTTAAAGAACCTGGCCGGTATCTTAAAAAACAAGAATTAAGGGTTCTTTGGTAATTTGCATAAAATCTGAAAAAATATCAGAAAAAAATTAGTGAAATAACGGATTGACGTAAGGCGTCCGCAGTGGTACAATTTGCACCGTTGCGGACGTTTTTTTGTTTGAAAAGATGAAGCTCCGGATAAATAGTAACGGAGTCAATATATAATACGGGGAGTTTGGGAAAAAATGAGACAACAGGTGGTAAGAGTAGTAAAAGACCAGCCGGTGCTTTGTGTGGCGATTATAGCTATGCTGGTGACCTGCGTTATGGTGCCGGTGGACGGTAAATATTTGGATTATTTTAATATGCAGACCTTGGCGACCTTGTTTTGTACACTGGCAGTAGTCAGTGCCTTCAGTCATATCCATGTGTTTGAAATATTAAGTAAAAGCATTATTTTAAAACTCGGCAACCTGCGAAGTGCGGTGGTTGCCCTGGTATTTATTACTTTTGTAGGTTCCATGGTACTGGCCAACGATATGGCCCTGTTAACCTTTCTTCCGTTAGGCTATTTTGTGTTACATAAAACAGATAATAAGCAGATAATGGCCTTTACTTTTATTATGCAGAACATTGCGGCAAATCTGGGCGGTATGCTGACTCCGTTTGGCAATCCGCAAAACCTGTATTTGTATGCTCATTATCAGATTGGTACCGTGGAATTCATGCAGATTATGTTCCCAAGCTTTTTTATGGCAACACTGATGATTGTGGCGGTTTGTCTGTTTGTAAAGCCGACACCGCTTACCTTAAAGCGCGATGAAGGTTACGTGCTGGATAAGCAGAAAACCATTATTTATTCTGCCCTGTTTATATTCAGTATTCTGATTGTGTTCCGTGTGGTGCCGTATGCTGTGGGTACTGCAGTTGTGGTATTAGCCCTGCTGTTTCTTGATAAAGCAGCGCTCAAGGAAGTAAACTATCCGTTGCTTCTGACCTTTTGCGTGTTTTTTGTATTTAGCGGAAATGCGGCCAGAATTCCGGCAGTAAATGAGTTGTTCAGTAACCTGCTTCCAAAGAATACTCTGCTGTTTGGTATTTTGTCCTGCCAGTGTATCAGTAATGTGCCAAGTGCGGTGCTCTTGTCCCATTTTACCATGGACTATGCAAGTCTTTTGCCGGCAGTAAACATTGGTGGCCTGGGTACACCAATCGCGTCTCTGGCCAGTTTGATTACATTAAGTGAGTTTAAGAAGCGCCAGCCGGAAAAGCTGGGCAAGTATATACTACTGTTTACCGGATTGAATCTGCTGTTTTTAGTGGTGTTATATTTGACACAGAGTAATATAAATTAAAAATACCGGAGTGCTAAAGTTTCTAACGGAAAGCACTCCGGTATTTTATTTTATAATGTTGCTTTCTGCCCTTTGGCACCGCGTTTACGGTTTCTTACCTTCTTTGCGGAATATTCCTTTCCGCGATAAGTAAATACTTCATCGTACGGGCCGACGCTGGTTGCATAAACAACGAAATCGTTCTTCTCCAGGGAGATGGCTTTGACACCGCGGCTGACTTTTTTGAGCTCCGGAACCTCCTCCAGTGGGAAACCGAGAGAAAGCCCTGCGTTGGTGTACAGGATAACCTTCTGGGTGCAGGACAGTACATCCATGGCAGAGAGCTGGGTTAATCCTACCACGAGGTCGCCGTCTTCCAGCTTTGTGGTGGTCACCTGGCTGCGGTTAGTATCAAATTCAATACCGGAAACCAGTTTGATGTAACCGGATTTTGTAACAAACAATAACTGGGATTCAAATAAGTCCTCAAAACCGGCATACATAATAATGTCTTCCTTGCCGACCTTGCACAGGGTGTGAATCAGAACACCCTTGTCCTTTGGCTTGCCCTTTGGAATGGCGGAAGCTTTTACCTGATACATGTTGCCCTCGGCGGTGAAGACGCAAAGCTTGTCGGTGTTTTTCATCTTTACGGAGTTCGGGAAGTCCTTCAGTGCATCTTCGCCCAGTTTGGCAATGACGGAGGCTTCGCAGGACTTGGTATAACCAAACTTGTCAATGAGGACATAAATGTCTTCAATCTTTTCTTCTATCACGTAGTTGTGGGAAACAACCTGACAGATTTCGGTGCGTCTTGGCTGGTCGAATTTTTTGCGGAATTCCTTTAACTGGTTTTTGATTACCTTGTGGAGTTCCTTCATGGAGCCAAGTACCTTCTTGTAGGTTTCAATATTCTTAAGCAAGGTGTCGCTTTCTTCGTGGAGTTTCATCAGTTCCAGACCGATTAACTTGCTGAGAGGCATAGCCAGGATGGCATCTGCCTGACGCTCGGTAAAATCGAGCTTTGCGGCCTGTTTTTTGGAAGCCTCGGACTTAAACTTGATGTCGGTGGTATCGCCGGCCATTAAACAGCCTTTAGCCTGCTTTACGGAAGTACTGCCACGAAGGATTTCGATGATTAAATCGATAATGTCGGTGGCACGGATTAAGCCTCCCACGATTTCCAAACGGTCATTAGCTTTATTCAGCATGTGCTGATATTCTTTTGTATAAAGAATTTCCTGGAACTCTACGAATTCCTGCAGCATGCTCTTTAAGTTAAAGACAATCGGCTGCTGGTCTTTTACCGCCAGCATATTTACGGAGTAGGTGTCCTCCAGACCGGTTTTTTTGTATAAACCGTTTAAGAGGTTATCTGCATCACGGTCACGTTTTACTTCCACAACGATGCGCACATCCTTGGAGGATTCGTCCCGGACATCGCTGATTTCTTCAAAGACCTTGTCCTTCATTAAATCCACAATGGACTCCACCAGACGGGTTTTATTACCGGTACTGGTGTATGGGATTTCGGTGATAATGATGTTCTTTTTGCCGTAGTCGCCGTTTTCGATGTGGGCTTTGGCACGGACTTTGATTTTGCCTTCGCCGGTGGCATACATGGCCGGAAGTATTTCTGCGTTGGTAATCATACCGCCGGTTGGGAAATCCGGTCCCGGAATATAGGTCATCAGTTCTTCCAGGGAAATATCAGGGTTGTCGATGTAAGCCATGGCCCCGTCAATTACTTCTCCCGGATTGTGGGGAGGAATGTTGGTAACCATACCTACCGCAATACCGGTGGTGCCGTTAATCAGAAGATTTGGCAGCATGGCCGGAAGTACGGTTGGCTCTTTTTCACTGTTATCAAAGTTTGGAATGAAGTCTACCAGGCCCTTCTCCAAGTGGTCGAGCATGGTCATGGCGCCTTCGGAAAGGCGGGCTTCGGTGTATCGCATGGCGGCCGCCGGGTCACCATCTAAAGAGCCGAAGTTTCCGTGTCCGTCAATTAACGGAATGGAAAGGGAAAAGTCTTCGGACATGTGCACCAGGGCATCGTAAATGGAAGAGTCGCCGTGCGGGTGGTATTTACCCATGGTATCACCGACGATACGGGC
>JAZQJL010000242.1:0-13433 GCA_045541595.1 Lachnospiraceae bacterium
GTAGCAGAGCGTGTATTTATTCCGTTTACGGTAGGCGGCGGTATCCGCACCGTAGAAGACTTCCGGGATATCTTACGTGAAGGTGCCGACAAAGTTGCGGTAAATACGGCAGCTATTTTAAATCCTGAACTGATCAGCCGTGCTGCAGACAAGTTCGGCAGTCAGTGTGTCGTAGTTGCTATTGATGCCAAGCGCCGTCCGGACGGTTCGGGATGGAATATCTATAAAAACGGCGGCCGGGTAGATATGGGTATTGATGCGTTAGAGTGGGCCAGGAAGGCTTATGAGCTGGGAGCCGGAGAGCTTTTAGTTACCAGTATGGATAAAGACGGAACAAAAGACGGCTATGACCTGGAGTTGACAAGTAAAATCTCTGAACTGGTAAAAATTCCGGTGATTGCATCCGGTGGTGCCGGTAATCTGGAACATTTTAAAGATGCATTGACGGTAGGCCGTGCAGATGCGGCTCTGGCAGCATCCCTGTTCCATTATAAAGAACTGGAAATCAACGAAGTGAAGCAGTACTTACGAAAAGAAGGCGTTAGTGTACGGCTGTAAAATTGAAAATGCCCGTTAGCGGGCATTTTTTGTATAACAAAGGAGAAGAATCATGGGCATGATTACAAATGACTGGATGGATGCCATTCGTCCGGAATTCAGCAAAAACTATTATAAAGAATTATACGGTTTCGTGAAGCAGGAATACAGTACCCATGTGGTATATCCGCCGTCGGAGGATATTTTTAATGCCTTTCATTTTACTCCCCTGTCCAAGGTAAAAGTAGTAATTATCGGCCAGGATCCCTATCACAATGTGGGCCAGGCCCATGGACTTTGCTTTTCCGTGCAGCCGGGAACGGAAGTTCCGCCGTCTTTAGTAAATATTTATAAGGAACTGCAGGATGATTTAGGCTGTACAATCCCTAATAATGGTTACCTGGTAAAATGGGCAGAACAGGGCGTGTTGCTTTTGAATACAGTTCTGACGGTCCGCGCGCATCAGGCAAATTCCCATCAGGGAAAGGGCTGGGAGCAGTTTACCGACGCAGTAATCCGCGCGGTAAATGCAAAGGAAGAATCGGTGGTGTTTTTGCTGTGGGGAAGACCGGCGCAAATGAAAAAGAGTATGCTAAACAATCCGAAACATCTGATTTTGGAGGCACCGCATCCAAGCCCGTTGTCAGCATACCGCGGATTTTTCGGATGTAAACATTTTAGTAAAGCCAATGAGTTTTTGTCAGCAAATGGTCAGACGCCGATTGACTGGCAGATTGAAAATATCTGAGAAGAGAGTGGACGAATGTATTCCAGAGTATATGTGGAAATTACCACATTGTGTAATCGGAGCTGCACGTTTTGTCCCGGAACAAAACGCGCACCAAAGCGACTGTCAATGGAGGAGTTTAAAATCATTGTTGACAGGCTGAAGGGTGTGACAAAATACTTGTATCTTCATGTGATGGGAGAACCGTTGACCCATCCGTTATTGCCGGAGTTTATCCGGTATGCTGCGGCAGAAGGATTTCGTGTCAGTATTACCACCAACGGAACGCTGTTGGAAAAAGTGGAATCTGAGCTTTTAAACAGTGGAGTTTATAAAATAAATATATCCATACACAGTTTCGAAGAGGGAAGCAACGAAGAATATCAAAGGTATATTTCAAACTGTATGCGGTTTGCGGATAAAGCCAGCAATGCCGGCATATTAACGGTTCTACGCTTGTGGAATAGGGGCTATGATGAAGGAAGAAATATCAATACCATGCAATTGCTTCAGGAGTATTTTAAAGACGAAGAATGGACACAGGGAGGCAAGGGCTTTAGAATCCGGAACAGGCTTCATTTAGAATATGGGGAACGGTTTGAATGGCCGGATATGGAAAAAGAAGACAGAGGAACCGAAGTGTATTGCTATGGTTTGAAGGATCATTTCGCGGTTTTATGTGACGGAAGTATTGTCCCTTGCTGTCTGGACCGGGAAGGTGAAATTACCCTGGGAAATATATTCGAACAGACACCGGCAGAAGTACTGTCCTCAGAACGCGCCATGTGTATGAAGCAGGGCTTTCAAAACCGCAGGGCAACAGAAGAATTGTGCAGAAAGTGCGGATATGCCAGACGTTTTTAAGGACAAAATAGGAAAGAAAAAGATAGTAAGGCGGAGTAGATGACATCATTTGCTCCGTCTTTTTTTACGTATTTGTAAGAAAATAAGAAAAATCCTAAAAATTTACAAATTGCATATTGAAATTTGGCAAAAAATGGTTATAATATAAACTGTAAATAAATTCCATAAAATGACAAGTGAAAGGAAGAAAGAAAATGGGAAAAATTAAGGTTTTAATTGCAGATGATAACTTAAGATCCGCCGGATTACTGGAAGAGGCTATTAAAAAAGATAAAGACATTGAAGTGATTGGAAAAGCAGAAGACGGGATGGATGCTTTGGACCAGATTCGGGACAAGGAGCCGGACGTGGTGTTGTTAGACCTTATTATGCCAAAGTTAGACGGCCTGGGTGTAATGGAGCACGTAAAGAAAGATGTTACCCTAAAGAAGATTCCGTCCTTCATTGTAATAACCGGAATCGGTCAGGAAGTGGTAACGGAAAGCGCATTTGAACTGGGAGCAAGTTATTATATGCTGAAACCTTTTGACTACCAGCTGGTGATTTCCCGAATTAAGCAGCTACGCGGTGTCAGCAGTCACAGAAGAGCAGAAGGAGTCAGTGCTGCCAAAGGCGGCAATGTTTTTTTAGAGCGTAATTTGGAGTCGGATGTGACAAATGTAATCCATGAAATTGGCGTTCCGGCACATATTAAAGGATATCATTATTTAAGAGATGCCATCATGATGTCCGTGAATGATACGGAAATGCTGAATTCTATTACAAAACAGTTGTATCCGACCATTGCAAAACGCCATAAAACTACCCCAAGCAGAGTGGAACGTGCCATCCGTCATGCAATTGAGGTGGCCTGGAGCAGAGGAAAGATGGATACCATAGATGCTCTGTTCGGATATACGGTGCATAACGGAAAGGGAAAGCCTACGAATTCTGAATTTGTAGCGTTAATTGCGGATAAAATAAGATTGGAATATAAAATCCCGGTATAAGTCTTTTCAACGGTAAAAAAATGTGGTAGAATATTAAGAGATACTGATCAAGAAAATATTCTGATCTACATAAGAAGGAGGAAGTATGAAAAAGATTTTGTTTGTTTCTTCAGAGTGTGTTCCGTTTATTAAGACCGGCGGTCTTGCGGATGTTGCGGGTGAACTGCCAAAGTATATCGATAAGGAAAAATATGATGTACGTGTTATCCTGCCGAATTACCGTGCCATTCCTGAAAAGTTTAAGCAAAACTTTGTATATAAAACCCACTTTTATATGGATTTAAGCTGGAGACGCCAGTATGTGGGTATTTTAGAAACCGTGGTAAACGGAGTTACCTTTTATCTGGTAGATAATGAGTATTATTTTAACGGTGACCGTCCGTACGGCAATATTCATGAAGACTTAGAGAAGTTTGCGTTCTTCTGTCGTGCCGTATTGTCTGCACTGCCATCTTTGGACTTCCGTCCGGACATCGTTCATTGTAACGACTGGCAGACCGGTTTGATTCCTGTTTATTTAAAGGATATTGACAGCTTTGCCAAGGATTCCTTCTATCATGGAATTAAGAGTATTATGACCATTCATAACTTAAAGTTCCAGGGTGTTTGGGATAAGCAGACCGTAAAGGACATGACAGGTCTTTCCGATTACTTCTTTACTCCTGACAAATTAGAAGCATATGGCGATGCCAACTATTTAAAGGGCGGTATTGTTTATGCAGATTATGTTACTACCGTTAGTGAAACCTATGCCGGAGAAATCCAGATGCCATTCTACGGCGAGGGTCTGGACGGCTTAATGAGAGCCCGCAACAACTCTTTATGCGGTATTGTAAACGGTATTGACTACAGTGAATATAATCCGGAAACAGACAAGTATATCTGGTATCCGTTTAACGCAAGCAATTTCCGCAAGGAAAAAGCTAAAAACAAAAAAGAATTACAGAAGGAACTCGGTCTGGAAGTAAACGATAAAAAGTTTATGGTAGGTTTGGTTTCCCGTCTGACCGACCAGAAGGGTCTCGACTTGGTAGAATGTGTTATGGAAGAACTGTGTGCAGAAGATATGCAGTTTGTAATTCTCGGTACCGGCGATCCAAAGTATGAGAACATGTTCCGTCACTACGAGTGGAAGTACCACGGAAGAGTTTCTTCCAGTATTTATTACAACAATGAGAGAGCACACCGGATTTACGCTTCCTGTGATGCTTTCCTGATGCCATCCTTATTTGAGCCATGTGGTTTAAGCCAGTTAATGAGTATGCGATACGGCACCATTCCTATGGTAAGAGAAACCGGTGGATTAAAAGACACAGTAGAGCCATATAATGAATATGAGGGAACAGGAACCGGCTTTGGCTTTTGCAATTACAATGCTCATGAGATGCTGGATATGGTGCGTTACGCAAAGAGCGTTTACTACGATAAGAAGAGAGAATGGAACAAGATTGTAGATCGTGCCATGGCAAAGGATTTCTCCTGGGTAAGTTCTGCAAAGAAATACGAGGAACTTTACGACAGAGTTCTCGGATGGTAATTTAACATCAAAAAAGATAAGGGGATGCAAACCGGCATCCCCTGCTTTGCGTATTATGCGGACTGTGGGCAACGATAAGAACAAAAGTGCCAAACAGACAGAAAGGAAATAAAACATGCGTTTAAAGGATTTATTAACGGGTTTTTCTTACAAGATTTTAAAGGGAAATGAAGAAACAGAAATTACCGAATTAGTATTCGATTCGCGAAAAGCTATTGTACCGGGTGCTGTGTTTGTATGTATCAGCGGTGCCGTGCATGACGGTCATTCTTATGCGTCCGCAGCTGTGCAAGCCGGTGCGGCGGCAATTATTGCGGAACGTGAAGTAGAGGTGGCAGAGGGCGTCTGCCTTGTGGTTTGCGAAAATACAAGAGAGGCCCTGGCCTGCATGTCGGCGTCTTATTTCGGGCATCCTGCCAAGGAATTGGTGACCATCGGCATTACCGGCACCAAAGGAAAAACCACGACGTCCTATATGATTCGTAATACCTTGGAGCTGGCAGGGTATAAAACAGGTCTGATCGGTACCATTGAGGCTATTATCGGTGACACCCATATTCCGTCCAATAATACGACTCCGGAATCGTATTTTGTACAGAAGTATTTCCGGGACATGGTAAATGCAGGCTGCAAGTGCGTGGTAATGGAAGTCTCCTCCCAGGGCCTGATGTTACATCGTGTGGGTGGATTTGTGTTTGACTACGGTATTTTTACTAACTTATCGCCGGATCATATCGGCGGTAATGAACATAAGGATTTTGCAGATTATCTGCACTGCAAGAGTCTGTTGTTTCAACAGTGCAAAGTCGGTATTGCTAACTTTGACGATGAGCATATGGAAGAAGTGCTGCGTAATCATACCTGCCGCGTAGAAACCTATGGCATGAAGGAAGGCGCGGATTTACAGGCTGTTTGTGTGGATTTACATAACAAAGAGGGCGAATTACTGGTTTCCTACAAGACCAAAGGAACTACGGAAATAGATGTTACGGTTGGTGTTCCGGGCAAATTTACGGTATATAATTCCCTGACAGCCCTTGCGGTATGCCGTCATTTTGATATTCCGGCAGAAACCGTGAAGCAGGCACTTCGGGCCGTTAAGGTCAAGGGAAGAGTGGAGCCGGTGGAAGTATCTAACCGTTTTACGGTTATGATAGACTATGCCCACAATGCCATGAGCTTAAAGAGCCTTTTGACAACGCTTGCCGATTATCAGCCAAAGAGAATTGTGTCCCTGTTTGGTTGCGGCGGCAACCGTTCCCGTGACCGCCGGTTCGAAATGGGTGAAATATCTTCCGAATATGCGGATTTGACCGTAATTACCAGTGATAATCCAAGAACAGAAGATCCGCAGGCTATTATGGAGGATATTCTTACGGGAGTAAAGAAAAAGTCCGGTGAATATGTTATGATCCAGGACAGAAAAGAAGCCATCCGCTACTGCATTTTAAATGCACAGGACGGGGATGTGGTTGTTCTTGCCGGCAAAGGGCATGAGGACTATCAGGAAATTAACGGGGTGAAATATCCGATGGATGAACGGATATTAATCCGTGAAATTTTAGAAGAAATGTCTGAGGAAGAGAGAAAAGCGTTATGATTCCTGTAAAAGTGGAGCAACTGGTGGCGGCTGTCGGCGGAAAACTTCTCACCGGCAATGGTGACCGGTTCATAAAAAATGTTATAATTGATTCCAGAGAACATGAAGAAGATGCTTTGTTTGTGCCGATTATCGGCGAAAAGACCGATGGCCACAAATATGTGGCGGGGGCCTTGCAAAATGGTGCCAAAACCTTGTTTATGCAGAAGGAAAGCCTTTATAGAGAGGAAATCTTATCTCTTGCAAAGGAGACAGGGGCTTGTGTGGTTGCAGTAGAGAATACGGTGGCAGCCCTGCAGCAGTTTGCGGCCTGGTATCGGGGAAGCTTTGCCCTTCCGGTAGTGGGAATCACCGGCAGTGTCGGAAAAACTACCACAAAGGAAATGATTTCGGCAGCTTTGGAAACAGAGAAAAAAGTTTTAAAAACCATCGGAAATAAAAACAGTCAGATCGGCCTTCCGCTGATGATGTTTTACCTGGACGAAACCTACGACATTGCCGTCATCGAAATGGGCATGAGCGAAGTGGGAGAAATGAGAAACCTGGCCCGGGTGGCAAAGCCGGAATGTGCGGTAATGACCAATATCGGCGTGGCACATATTGCCCAGCTCGGTTCCAAAGAAAACATCCGAAAAGAAAAGCTGAACATTATAAATGAATTTACAGCGGATTCTGTATTGTTTTTAAACGGAAATGATGCGTTACTTAATGAAACAGCCACAGAAATAACACAGAACAACATTACCATTGACTGTGATAAAGAATCATTACCGGTGCTGCAACATACCAAAGCGGTAACCTATGGCATCGGAGAAGGATTTGATGTGGCAGCAAGGGACTTGGCTACAACCGGAAGCGGCATAGGATTTACAGCTGTTATTCGTCAAAACGGCGTAGAACAGCAAATTCCCGTACAGCTCAAAGTATTTGGTAACCATAATGTTATGAACGCCCTGGCAGCCATTGCAGTGGCTATGCGCTACGGCATTTCGCCTGAGCGGGCGGCAGAAGGGCTTTCCGGGTACGAACCGATTGCCATGCGTGGCCAGATTAAGAAAGAACAGGATGTGACCTGGATTGATGACACCTATAACGCCAGTCCGGATTCCATGAAGAGCGGTGCGCAGGTTATGCTATCCTTGGAAGGAAAGCGCTATATTGCGGTGCTAGCTGATGTGTTGGAGCTGGGAGAGGCTTCCGAAAAGCTGCACCGGGAAGTAGGAGAATATCTGGCTTCGTTACGGGAGAAGGGCAGAAAAACCGATATTTTAATGTCGGTGGGTACTCAGGCGGCATATATTGCCGAGGAAGCAAAAAAACAGGGAATGCAGGAAGTGTACAGCTTTTCTTCCAATGCAGAGGCAATTGCAAAGTTACATACAATTCTTACGGCAGGTGACGTGGTGCTGGTCAAGGGTTCCCGCGGCATGCATACGGAAGAAATTATAAAAGAATTTACGTAAAGGTGGTGGAACGGTGTTATATGCAGATATCATCGTGGATATTTCCCATGAAAGTTTAGACAAAACATATCAGTATAAAATACCGGAACGCTTACAGGATAAGGTACAGGTGGGGCTACCGGTAGTCATAAGCTTCGGTAGCGGCAACCGGCGCCTGACCGGCTATATCGTAGGACTTTCAGAAAAGCCTAAAATAGAAGAACATCGTATTAAAGAAATCGAAGATTTAGTAGAGAAAGGGATTCCGATTGAGTCCAGGATGATTGTTCTGGCATACTGGATGAAAGAAAATTTCGGCGGCACCATGAATGATGCCTTACGAACCGTGCTTTCCGTGAAAAAGAGTGTAAAGCCGGTGGAAAAGAAACAAATCGCGCTGGCGGTAGATAATTCTACAGCTGAAGAATTACTGAAGCGATATGCCAAAAAGCATAATGTGGCCAGGGCAAGACTGATAAAAGAATTGCTGACCTATCAGCCGATACCAAAAGAGCTGGTGACCGGAAAATTAAATGTTTCTTCTGCAACAATTAAGGCTTTGGAAGAACAGGGAGTGATTACTACAATTGTAGAAGAAGTTTACCGGACAACCGGAAGAACAATGGAAAAGAATTCTACAAAAGTAGTATTAAATGAGAACCAGCAGAAAATCTGCGAGTTGATTTGCAGGGAATATGCGGAAGGAAAAAGAAATACGTACTTAATCCACGGAGTTACCGGAAGCGGAAAAACCGAGGTTTATCTGCAGACTATTGAGTACATTGTATCTCAGGGAAAACAGGTCATTGTGTTGATCCCGGAAATTGCCCTGACTTATCAGACCGTGCGGCGGTTTACGGAACGCTTCGGCAACCGGGTGGCCTTTTTACATTCCAGATTGTCCATGGGAGAACGCTATGACCAGTACCGTCTTGCAAAAGAGGGAAAGCTGGATATTATGATTGGTCCAAGGTCTGCGTTGTTTACTCCGTTTCAAAATTTAGGATGCATCGTCATTGACGAAGAACATGAGAATTCTTATAAAAGTGAACAGGTGCCTAAATATCATGCCAGGGAAACTGCCATTGAGCTTGCCAAAATGACAAATTCCTGCGTGATTTTAGGTTCTGCAACGCCGTCTTTGGAGGCGTATGAAAAAGCACTTCAGGGAGAATATACATTACTTGAATTAAAGCAAAGGGCAAAAAATGCCAGATTGCCGGAAGTGGAAATTGTTGATTTAAAAGAAGAAATGGCGGCAAAAAACCGTTCCATGTTCAGCCGGGCTTTGCAAAGGGAAATGGCAGAACGGCTGGAGCGGGGAGAACAGACCATGCTGTTTTTGAACCGCAGAGGCTATTCCGGTTCGGTTTCCTGCAGAAGCTGCGGTAAACCGATAATGTGTCCTCATTGCTCGGTGTCGTTAACCCTGCATTATGACCAGACCCTGCATTGTCATTACTGTGGGCACAGTATTCCGTTGCCGGAGCACTGCCCGGAATGCGGGTCACCGTATATTGCGGCGTTTGGTACCGGCACTCAAAAGGTGGAGGAGGCGGTAAAAAAACTGTTTCCGGCTGCCAGGGTGCTTCGTATGGATGCGGATACTACCAAAGAAAAGGAAAGCTATGAAACGATTTTATCCACCTTTGCCAATGAAGGGGCCGATGTCTTAGTAGGTACCCAGATGATAGTGAAGGGACACGATTTCCCTAAGGTAACCCTGGTGGGGATTTTGGCTGCAGACTTGTCGCTAAATGTGTCGGATTACCGTTCTGCGGAAAGAACCTTCCAACTGCTTGCCCAGGCGGCAGGACGGGCCGGCAGGGATGAACTGCCGGGCAAGGTAATTATCCAGACGTATCAGCCGGAGCATTATAGCATTACTACGGCGGCAAAGGAAGACTATGCCGGATTTTTTAAGCAGGAAATGGCTTTCCGTAACATGATGAAATATCCGCCGAAAGCCCATATTTTAGCAATACTGTGCATTGGCAGGGAGGAAGAGAAAACAGAACTTTTCTGTAACCGGGTGGCAGTGGCAGCAAAGCAGTTTGCTAAAGAATATGACGGGGAATATATAGCGGTAATCGGACCAACCAAGGCAAGTATTTCAAAAAGTAATGATTTTTATAGAAATTTAATCTATATAAAAGCGGATTCTTATGATATACTAACAGAGTTAGCATCTGTGTTGGATGCTTTCAGAGAACAGGAAAAGAATATAATACTGCAGATGGATTTTAATCCGATGGGCAGTTATTAAAATGTACAGGAATAATCAGGAGGAATTTTTATTATGGCAATCAGAAATATCAGAACTTACGGCGACAGCTGCCTTGCTAAGGAGTGCAAGCCGGTAAAAGAAATGAATCAAAAGTTACAGGTGTTAATTGAAGATATGTTAGACACTATGTATGAGGCAAACGGCGTGGGCCTTGCGGCGCCTCAGGTGGGTATTTTAAAGCAGGTGGTTGTAATTGATATTTCCGAAGACGGAGACTGCCCGATTATACTCATCAATCCGGAAATTATTGAAACCGACGGCAGCCAGACCGGAGAAGAGGGATGTTTGAGCGTTCCGGGAAAGTCCGGCGTGGTAACCAGACCAAATTACGTGAAAGTAAAGGCATTAAACGAAGACATGGAAGAAGTGATTTATGAAGGTACGGAACTGCTGGCAAGAGCGTTCTGCCACGAAATCGATCATCTGCATGGTGTGGTATATGTATCCAAGGCAGAGGGCGGAATCCATGATGTAGCGAGGGAAGAAGAATAATGAGAGCAGTATTTATGGGAACGCCGGAAATTGCGGCGACAGTATTAAAAAGTGTATTAGCGTCTAAACATGAGGTTGTTGCGGTGGTTACCCAGACAGATAAGCCGAAGGGAAGAGGACACGAAATGGCATTTCCTCCGGTAAAGGAAGTGGCGCTTGAAGCCGGCATTCCGGTATTACAGCCGCAGCGTGCCAGAGATGAGGCATTTATCGAAGAATTAAAAGCGTATCATCCGGATATAATTTTAGTGGCTGCTTACGGAAAACTGCTTCCAAAGGCAATTTTGGACATGCCGAAGTTTGGATGCATCAACGTACATGCGTCCCTGCTTCCAAAGTATCGCGGGGCTTCCCCAATCCAGTGGGCCGTGTTAAACGGTGATGAAAAAAGCGGTGTTACCATTATGCATATGGCAGAAACCATGGACACCGGTGACATTATTATGAAAGAAGAAGTGATTCTTTCTGCAGATGAAACCGCAGGAAGTCTTCATGATAAATTGGCAGAAATCGGTGGTCCGTTGCTGGTAACAGCCATGGATGCGTTAGAAACCGGCCGGGCGCCAAGAATTCGCCAGAACGAAGAAGAAGCTACCCATGTAAAGATGTTGGATAAAACCATGGGAAATCTTGAATTTTCAAAGCCGGCGGTTCAGTTAGAACGATGGATTCGCGGATTAAATCCATGGCCAACGGCGTATACTAAACTTGACGGAAAAATGTTAAAGCTTTGGAGAGCAGATGTCGTTCCGGCAGAAAATCTTTCAAAAGAAGAAAAAGGTTTTGCGCCGGGAACTGTGATTTCTGTTACAAAGAATAGTTTTGATGTTCTTACCGGTGACGGTGCATTGCGTGTATTGGAACTTCAGTTGGAAGGAAAACGCAAAATGACAACGGAAGAATTTTTGAGAGGATTTTTGCTGGAGAAGGGAACCGGTTTAGGAATGTAAACAAGGAGGGAAAATGCCATATTATTACGGTTTTGATCCTACTTATTTTTTAGTACTCATCGGATTGGTGCTGTCACTGTTGGCATCATCCAGAGTAAAAAGTACCTATGCCAAATATGCAAAAGAAGCAAGTCTTACAGGGATGACCGGGGCACAGGCTGCACAGCGGATTTTATCTATGGCGGGAATTTATGATGTGACCATCCGTCACGTGTCCGGTAATTTGACAGATCATTATGATCCGAGGAACAAGACGTTAAGTTTATCTGATTCCGTGTACGGAAATACTTCCGTAGCGGCAGTTGGGGTGGCAGCTCACGAATGCGGACATGCCATTCAGCATGACAGGGGCTATATACCGTTAAAACTTCGTTCTGCCATCGCTCCGGTGGCCGGTATCGGTGCAAATATTTCCTGGCCGCTTATTTTGATTGGCCTGTTGCTTGGCGGCAGTGAGATTTTAATCCAGCTGGGAATTCTTATGTTTTCCCTGGCGGTAGCATTTCAGATTGTTACGTTACCGGTGGAGTTTAACGCTTCCCGCAGGGCGATAAATCTGTTGGAGGAAACCGGAATTTTGTATCGGGAAGAACTCCCAAAAACAAGGAAAGTATTAAATGCGGCTGCACTGACTTATGTGGCTGCTGCGGCATCCTCTGTGTTACAGCTCCTTCGTTTGGTTTTACTTTACGGAAACCGGAGAAGAGACTAATAAAAAGGTAAGATTTCATGAAAAATACGAGAGAAACTGCATTTCAGGTAATCTATAAAGTGTTAGAAGAGGAAGAACAGTCCCATGTGGTGCTCAGACAGGCACTGAGCCGGGAAACAGAGGCGGAAAAAAGAGACCGGGCTTTTGTAACCCGTCTGGTGGAAGGAACCCTGGAACACCTGATTACCATTGATTTTATTTTAAATCAGGTATCCAAGACCCCGGTAAAAAAGATGAAACCGGTCCTCCGGACTATTTTACGCATGTCGGTATATCAGCTCCTTCATATGGACAGCGTGCCGGATTCTGCAGTATGTAACGAGGCGGTAAAGCTTGTAAAAGCCAAAGGCCTGCAGGGATTATCCGGATTTGCCAACGGGGTTTTAAGAACTGTGGCAAGAGAACGGGCACGGTGGAACTCGGAGGCATGTTATCCTGATAAGGAAATAATGCCGATTGCGTATTTGAGTGTCAGGTATTCCCTGCCGGAATGGCTATGTAACTATTTTGTAAAGACCTATGGCTTTCATCAGGCTGAAAAAATTGCAGAAGGCTCTCTTAGAAATCCTGTAACTACCATTCGATGTAACACAGGAAGAATTTCAAAAGAGGAATTAAAAAAGCGTCTTACAGATCAGGGATTTGAGGTAGAAGACGGCGTGTATGCCAAGGACGCCCTGTATTTGTCCGGATATGATATGCTGGAAAAAATCCTGGAATTTGAACAGGGCCTGTTTCAGGTGCAGGATGAAAGTTCCATGCTGGTGGCAGAACTTGCCGGATTAAAAAAAGGAGATTTGGTGCTGGATGTGTGTTCTGCACCGGGCGGTAAGGCATTGCATGCGGCAAATCTTTTGGAAACGCTGGGAGAGGGAACCGTGATTTCCAGGGATGTCAGTGAAAAGAAAACAGCGTTGATTAAAGAAAATCAACAACGGCTACAGACAAAGAATATAATTATTCAGGTAGCAGATGCAAAAAAACTTGATGAAAGTTTGATAGAAAAGGCAGATGTGGTAATTGCCGATTTGCCTTGCTCCGGTATCGGAATTATGGCAAAGAAGCCGGAAATCCGTTATCGTATGGGAGCGGAACAGCAAAAAGAGCTGGTGAAACTTCAAAAAGAAATATTGAAAGTGGTACACCGGTACGTGAAACCGGGCGGTATTTTAATGTACAGCACCTGTACCATAAATAAAAAAGAAAACGAAGAACAGGCAAAAAAAATTTGCAGGGATTTCGGATTTGCTCCGGCTCTGGAGGAAGCCTGCGTGCCGGAGGCATTACGCACGGATA
>JAZQJL010000243.1:0-6936 GCA_045541595.1 Lachnospiraceae bacterium
CCGGGTCTACAATCATGATTGGCTGGAAGGAGATATCTCCAACACAAAAATTTTCGTTTATCCAAACGGAAAAGATGTAGCACAGTATTATGTACGTGAGAAGATGCCAACGGATATAGTATTAGTTGATAATGAAGATATGTCTGTGGTAATAACCGGCTTTGAAAAAGATGAGACTTATGGAGATTTTTATGCACATCTTTTTATTACAAATAAGACAGATGCGGTTTTGGATTTTTCCATTATAAATGAATCTGTTAACGGATATATGATTAACTCATATTTTTATAAAACTATAGCAAGTGGTAAATCTGCGTTTGCTTCTGCAAAATGGTATGATAAAGATTTAAAATCTAATGCAATTGAAACAGTATATAGCATTGATATGACATTATATGTGGATGATGCAGGCAATTGGCGCGATGTATATATGGACCAGATATTTTCTGTAGATGTCGGGGAAGAAGATGGTGATAATGCACAAGCAGAAGATGCCAATGCCATGGTAATTTTTGATAATGAAGAATGCTTGGTTAAGATAACCAAGATTGAACCGTCAGCGGAAAGAGGATATACAGTATGGTATATGATAGAGAATAAGTCTGCGGAAAAGACATATAAGCTGACACTGGAAAATATTGCGGTTAATGGTCTTCAATTCAGTGAATATTTATATTGCGAAGTCATGCCGGGAAAAAAGGCTAACGAAGAACTTGTTATTAGCGATAATATTCTTACAAATAATGGTGTAACAGCGTATACTGATATTGAAATGTTCCTTCAGGTAAAGGACAGTAATGATTGGAGCGCAGAGCCGATTGCACAGGAAATAGTCCATTTATATCCGAATGGGGAAGAGGCAGTGGCTAAGTTTGACCATGAGTTACAGCCGACTGATATCTTGCTATTTGACAATGAAAATGCTAAAGCAATCGTAACCGACATGCATGAAGATGACTATGGAAATTATGTCGTTAATTTCTATGTGCAAAACAAAACACAGGAGAAAGTATATTTTACCAGTGATGATGAAGTTATTAATGGTTTTGAAATCTATGGCTCTTTCTATCAAACCTTATATCCTGGAATGTGTACCTATTCTGAAATGATATTTTATGATGACTATTTGAAAGAAAACGAAATTACTTCAATAGAAGAAATTGAATTTATTCTTAAAGTCTGTTTGGCAGATGTGTGGAATGCAGAAGCATACTATGAAGACATTGTGAAGTTGGTTCCATAAGACTAAACATAATAGGGAAGCCGTTTATACGACTTCCCTATTATAGTGTTCTTTCAAAATTTTGTGTAACACTTTTCCTCCTTGTGTGTATACATAGATGAAAATGAAAAACAAAAGTTCAAAATACAAGGAGGACAAAATTATGAAGAACAACATTTTAAAAAGAACAGTAGCATTTTTACTTGCATTCACCCTGGCAACAGGAATCCTGGCAGCAGGAGGAAACGTCGAACCGACAAAGGCATATGCGGCAGAGTATCTGTATGAAGCAACCTTGGAAATTGCATCCAAAGGCTGGTCCACCTACTATACCGGTTTAAACTATAATATGACCGGCGGTACGGCAGGAGCTATCCGTCAGGGAGCAAAACTTCAGGTTATCAGCGAAAAAGTGAATAAGAGCGGAAACACAGTGGCATATGTTTATTCTCCGGATTTGGGAAAGAATTGTTATGTATCTTCCAGATATTTAAAGAAGGTAGAACAGACACCGGTGGCAACTGCTCCTCTGTATGAAGCAACCTTAGAAATTGCATCCAAGGGCTGGTCCACTTATTATCCGGGTGTCAACTACGATATGACCGGTGATGCGGCGGGAGCCATCCACCAGGGTGCTAAGCTTACGGTTTACGCTGAAAAGGTGAATAAGAGCGGAAATACGGTTGCCTATGTATATTCCGAAGATTTGGGTAAGTTCTGTTACGTGAGCTCCAGATATTTAAAGAAAGCGGAAAAGACACCGGTAATTACCTGCCCGATAACACCGTCTGCGGAAACTAAGCCGGTAACAACCAAACCTGTAATTACTCCGGCAACAACCACATCTGCAACAACTAAAGCATCTGCCCAGGCAGTAGTTTCTGAAGCATTGAAGGATTACAACAACAATCCAAGATATATTTACAGCGGTACTCCGTACAACGGCTCCAGTTACGGACGCCAGTGGTGCGTAGACTATGTACAGGCCATGATGGAGAGAGCCGGCGCCGATTTCTTCGACGACAAACTTTGCGGCACCGTGGATACCCTTGCCATTGTTGTCAGTGAACATGGCGGAACCTTATATGTAACCTGTGACAGCAAGTATAAGTACAACGGAGTTTCTACACGTACCAGTTTAAAAAACTCCGGTTATAAAAATACGATTAACTTCGATTTTTCCTGTGACAACACCATGAGTGTGCAGTCCGGTGATATTATCATCTACGGTTGCAATAATTCTTATCGCTTTGCTCATGTAGGTTTATGCGTGGAAACCTTGGGAGGCGGCAAGTTTAGAACCATTGAAGGAAATACAAGCTGGAATGGCTACAGCAATCAGTGCTTAAACGAAAAGGAACGTAGTTTGAGTTGGAGCTCCGGTGGTTATTATATCATGGGTGTATTACGTCCGAACTACTCCGGCAAGTAATTTGTAATAAAAATATGGTATCAGATGGCCATCGGGAAACTGATGGCCATTGAAATTTTTGAGGTGCAAGGAATGAAAAAGCGAAAAAAAATATGGTTTTGCATAGCAGTGATGCTTCTGCTCTGTCTGTGCGGATGTGAAGAGGAAGAACTGCCGGAGGAAGTACCGGTAAACACAACGGGGCAGACAGATACAATCACACCAATACCGGTCACGCCAAAGCCAACCCGTATTCCGACGCAGCTTCCGCAAACTGAATATACAGAGGAACAGGAAGCTTTACTGGCAGCAGAAATCAGTTTAACAGAAGAGCAACTGGCAGAACTTAGGGAGGTGTTGGACCAACCGGTGCATTTTCAGTATGGGGAATACTTCGGACTGGAGGATGCATTTGCAGCATATGAGACGATGCAGTTTCCGGAAGCATTGTCCGGAGAAATTGTAAAAAACAGGGTGGTGAATCAGGAAGCGCTGCTTATACAGGTAAAGAAAAATAATGCGGAGTATTTGTTAAACGGTACCTATGCACATACGTATTCAGACTATACGGAACAGGAACTGGAGTATCTGTGCGGACTGATTGCAAAAACTCTGACCGATATGTTAAAGGACCCTGAAATCCCGGGAACCTATTTGGAACAGACCCTGTCGAGGCTGAAAATATTTGGTGGCAGCAGCGGAGCACTAACAACCTATGCCGGGATTACGGAGGAAACGGTTCTGCTGATTTATGAAGGTTATATTGCTACCTTGGATGCGAAAAACGGAAGGGAAAAGATATTGGTGCATGAGTGCATGCATTTGCTTCAGATCGGTCCGGATATGAATACAACAGGAATCAACTTCAAATTTGCTCATCTTGATTTGAACCCTTTGTATATCAAATGGTTTTACGAGTCTTCTGCGGAATTTGCGGCTACCGGGATTAACGGGGAGCAGATGATTTATCAAAATATAATGAAATCCATGGATGCCTTAATGGTTGCTACTGCCTTTGACGAATTTTACATGGAAAAACTTAATTTTAATCATGACTTGTGCGGATTTTATGCACTGTTCTCCTGTCATGATTTAATCTCCCGACAGGAAATTGCAGGTGCCATGTATGCCATGGATGTGGCGCACTACAAGGCGGATGAGTTTTTCAAATATTATGAAGACAAGACCGGCATAACCGTAAATTATAAAGAACAAAGAGCTGTTAAGGAAAAGTATATGTCCGATGCCCATACGGTTTTTGCCAAAAAGCTTCTGTATGATTTAAGCAGACAGACACTTACGTTACAGGAAATGTTTACGATGATGAGCTTGTTTGAAACCGTATGTAATAATAATCTGTTTTATACTGATTTGTATCGCATGCGGCCGTCTTTGGACTTTATATCGGCATATGTAATGATGCAGGAGAAGTACTTTGAACTGCTGGCAGAAAGTCTCGGCGTAACTCCGGAGGAAATATGGGATTTATATACCTTTTTCCATGCCAATGAGTATATTTTCCTGGAAGCGTTGGAAAAAAGCACATTATTAAACAGCATCTATGATAAAACCGGGTTTAATAAGGGGATGACTATATGGGAAGCCTATGAGAGGTTCCTTCGGGAAGGGCTGCCGGAGAGGGTATAGGGGATTTTACCTTCTGAAGGAAAGAAAAGTAATGCAAATGTGCGGATTTTGTTGTATAATGAAAAATAAAGTACATAAGGGAGGATATGTGATGGACAATTCAGCGAAAAAAATAAAGCCGATTTCTATTGTCTGCTTTATTTTGGCAGCAGTTCTCGGTGCAGTGGCAGTTTTCTTTATTTTCTTTGGAGGCGTGTCTGCAAAGGAAGAGTCAAAAGAAGCGGTAAACGTATTTGAGGCAGAGGAAGAGGATGTGCCGGTATACCTGAACATGCAGTATATGACAGAATCGGTAGCTTATCTGGAAGCGGTGGAAAGCATGCAGTATTACATTACCTTTGACAGTGAGCTTACTCCTGCGGTAATTTGTATGTATGACAGTGAACTGGAAACCTACCAGCCGTATATGGACTGGCTTTACACGGAAGAAGAGGAAGGCGGCCCGGAGGAAATCCGCGTAACCGGCTACAGTGTTCCTTTTGACGATGAGTTACGGCAGTTTGTAGCGGATAGCTTCAATTATATCTTTGGAGTAGAATATGTAACGGAAGATAACTTTGAAGAATTTTTCGGAGAGTACTATTTATCAACAGGAAAGAGCAGCGGCAGCTTTGAGAATTTCAATATCGGAATTTATTGCCTTCTGGGCCTTGTGATTTTAGTGATTATCGGCGTGGCAATCAGCTACAAATCTTTGATTGGTGCTTCGGAAGCAGAAGCAGGAAATTATTTGGAAGTGCATAAAACCTACAGAGCCAGAGGTGTGTTGGGTGCACTGCTGGGAGCATTGCTTGGCGGAGTTTTATGGGCTACTGTAGGCGCTCTCGGAATGATTATCGGATGGCTTGGAATTCTGATCGTTCTTTTTGCAATAACCGGTTATCGTATTTTTGCAAAGGAAGAGAGTGTTTTTGGCACCGTTGTCAGCGTAATTTTCAGCTTGCTGGTAATTTTCCCGGCCACCTATTTTGCAGAAGTCTGGATGTTTTATCAGGAGCTGAATAAAAATGTTTATGAATATATTTCTCTTGGAAGGGCGTTTGTCAGCTTTTCCGACTACTTAACCAACACAGACAGTTGGGGCCTGTTGATTCAGGACATGGTGCTCGGATTTGTATGTATGGCGGTGGCCGGTATTTACTGCTTAGTCGGTATTTCCAAAAACAAGCAGAAGAAAGAAGAAAATATTGCGGAATTTGCAAGTACGGTTGACAATGTAGCGGAAGAGGAACAACAAAATGATTAGTAATATCATTTTTGGTATTGGGAATGCTTCTAAAAATCAGGAAATAAAGTTGAATAAAAATAAAAGGGTCGATTCTATGTAGGGAATCGGCCCTTACTTTTTGGAATAGACAAAGGTTTAAGAGAGTTCTTTCTTCCACACGATTTCTCCGTTAATCAATGTTGCCATTACGGAGGAACGGAGGTCTAAGGGATTTTTGTCCCATAAAACCAAATCTGCATCTTTTCCGACGGCGAGACTTCCCAGGCGGTGGCCCACCCGACTGATGCGGGCGGCATCGAGGGTGATGGCCCGCAGGGCATCGTATTCTGACATACCTTCCTTTACGGCAAGAGCGGCACAAAGCGGAAGATACTGCAGACGGCACACCGGATGGTCTGTAGTAAGGGCAACTGATACACCGGCCTTTTTTAACAGACCGGCGGTTTTGAAGTCGGACTGGCTGACTTCTTTTTTACTGCGGGCGGCCATGGAAGGTCCCACAATGGCCGGGTAGCCGCTGTTTGCAATTTCTTTTGCAATCAGATGGCCTTCCGTGCAGTGATCCAAGGTCAGGTCCAGGTTAAATTCTTTGGCGATGCGGATAGCGGTGAAAATATCATCGGTGCGGTGAGCGTGGGCTTTTAACGGAATTTTTTTCTCGAACAGTTCCCGGTAAGACTCCAGTCGGAAGTTCTTTTCGGCAGAATCGGCAGGGGTATTTGATAAATACTGCCGTGCATTAAATAATTCCTCCCGGATGATTCCGGCAATGCCCATGCGGGTAGACGGTATATTTCCATTGGTGCCGTAGGTAGTCATCGGATTTTCACCAAAGGCTATTTTAATGGCTGCCGGTGCCAACACGAGCATGTCATCCACGCAGCGTCCGTAGGTTTTAATGAAAGCGAACTGTCCGCCAATGGGGTTGGAACTGCCGGGACCGACCATAACGCCGGTAACGCCGGATGCCAGCGCATTGTGAAAGGCACTGTCCATAGGATGAACGGAATCAATCGCCCTAAGGTGGGGAGTAGCAGGGTTAGTTCCTTCGTTGCATTCATCACCGATGCCGGTTACTTTTTCTTCGGAAATGCCGATGTGGCTGTGGGCATCAATGAACCCGGGAAAAACGAGAAGATTTTCCGCATCCAGTACGGCAGTTTCCGGTGTGGGAGCGATATGGGGAGCAATTTTTGAAATTTTTCCGTGTTCAATCAGCATGTCTGCATGAACAGGCTGCTCCTTTTCCATTGTATAGAGCAGTCCGTGTTGAATTAAAAGCATGGCAGTTTCTCCTTATCAAAATAAATTGATTTTGATGTATAGTTTGCCTAAAAGGAGAGAAACTATACTCGTGATGATAAGGAGGTGAATGTAATGAACAACAATCAGAACAATAACAACCAGAACAACAACCAGAAGAACAAC
>JAZQJL010000244.1:0-9527 GCA_045541595.1 Lachnospiraceae bacterium
ATGTCCTTCACCACGAGAAGCAGCATTTGCGGAGGGGAGACCAGTGGTGGAAAGTGTTTGGCTTTCTGTTACTGTCAGTGTATTGGTTTCATCCGCTACTTTGGGTGGCGTATGTTTTATTTTGCAAGGATATTGAATTTGCCTGTGATGAAAGAGTCATCCGGGAACTGGGAGAAGAAAAACGAAGAGAGTATGCCCAGGCATTGCTTCGCTTCAGTATCGGAAAGCGTATCATATTGCTTTGCCCGACGGCTTTTGGTATCAATGACATAAAGAGCAGAATCCGCTCGGTGATGACATATAAGAAAGCAACCGTCCCGGTACTGATTGGCGTGGCAGTCCTTTGCCTGGTGGTGGCAGTTGTTTTTCTGACGGACCGGAGGGACCCTTATGGAATTGAAGCAGAGGATATCGTCCTGGACGAAGTTACTCTGGATAATGATGTGGCCGAGGATATCGCCGAGGATATTGCAAAGCTGATGAGTGAGGCCGGAGAAGGCGCCTACCGTCTGGAAAATTTTAAGTTTACTTTTTATAATCTGAATTCTACACAGGGAAGCCGCTTGCTTCGGGTATCGGTGGAGGCAGATAAAACTGCCCTTGGGGCGCCGGAAGACAGTCCGGTAATTGCAGGAATGAAAAAGGCACAGTCCGAGCTTACCTATGAGGCAGAGCGCAAGTATGCCCAAACCATGATTGACAGTATGCTCTCGCAGCTTCGACAGGAGGCAGAATTGCGTATTTGCGAGCCGGTGATTTTTGTCACGGTGGATGCTAAGAATTGCTACGAATTGTATTACGGGGATGCCAAACGGACACCGCTTGCAGAGCATTTTAAGAAGGAAGATGCAGAGAAGGAAGAGCTGTCAGGCTATCTTTCCATATATCGGAAGCTCAATACGGAACCGCCAACGGATGCGGCAGGTAATTATGGGTATTGGTATGTGGATGCGTTGAAGAACCCGGAGAATATGAGGGTAAGCCAGGGGTTAAAGATGGGTAGCACCGTCCATCTGAATAATTCCGTTTTGTATTATAAAGAATGTGTTTATGATGATATTGCTGTTTATCAGGTAAAAGAGAAAGAAAAGCTTCCTTGGGAACTGTTGGGCGAGGAAATTAAAACAGTCTATTCCAATAACAGAGAATACTGGTCAGAGCGGGATGCGTTGGTAGAATGTAACGGAGAGGGCATCCTGTACCGGGTAAATGGTTATGAGGACACGTACCGGGTGGCGATTGTTTATGAGCAGAATCTTTGGAACATTCAACCGGACTTAACCACCTACCACATGGTGATTTGCGAGCATATGAACGGTCTCTGGTTCCATGAAGGCAGGGAGGTATTTCAGCAGAGAATGCACCTGGAAAATGCGGCTTCGGTAAGCGGTTTATCGATGGAAGAAGAGCTACTGTGGAATTTCCTGGCGGAATTGAATGCCGCAACCTTTGCTCCGGTTACCACCAGAAACTTGGTAAACTATGAAACTATCATCTTTACTGATGCTCATGGCATGGAGCATTCCCTTGAATTATATGAAGTGGGTTATGTGCAGGTGCAGGCGTGTGGAAAATCATTGTACGCCAAAATTGATGAGGAAATTGCACGGCGGGTAATAGAACGGGTACAGGCCTATAAAGCACAACAGCCCCTTGCTTCTATGGAGAATGTTTTTCCTGTGGAAAAGGTTTTCGCAAAAGAGGAAGGCTATGAAGCTCTGTATGAAGAACTGCTGGAATATGCAAAGGCACAGCTGTTTGACAAAAATATACCGACTGCCTGGTTCGGCGAAACCGGATACTATATTTCCAAAGTTCCCGTATATTTTTTTGGTGGTTCAAAAGTAAGTGAGAGCGTAACCGTTTTGTACCTTTCAAAAGATTTAAGTAGGTCTGATGCCGCCAGCATTGGCTGGGACTTTTATGAAGAACCGATAGTTTCCGCCAGTTCTTTCGACGATTCTATGCTGGAACTGATGAAGAAAAATCCATCGGAGGAATATATTGTGGTCAGTGGCCTTTTGGATAATGGTTTGCCGGATATTGCACTGTTAGCCGCAGACAATTCGCTCCATGGTCTGGCTCCGATGCGTCAATTCGTTTTGCTGTCGGAGGACCTTCTTTATCAGGAGCTGTATTCCGAGGAGCTTGCGGTTTCCTATGAGGAACTGACAGCTGAAGAAAATTTGATTTGGATATCTATGACGGGAGATGTGGCAGTAGTTACACCAACGCCGACGCCAACGCCGATTGACCTTACCGGACGAACCTATCAAATTTCCTATGAGGCCTGCCCGTATGCCGTATTTTCTGCGGAAGAGTGGTTAAAGACCGGCCGGCTGGAGGTACCGTTTGAACGGGAAGAGGTACTGAATGCAGCGTTGGTAGAGGAACAGTATGCTATGTGGTATATTCCGGAGGAAGCAATTGCGAAGGCGTCCACCAGGGACTTGGCCCGGGTGGCGGCATTCAATTATACCTGGGGAAACTTTGCCATCTATGACAGGCCATCCTTTTATTTGGAAATTGCCAGAGAACGGTTTAATGCCTTTGATGCGTTGTTTTGTCGGAAAGACATGGTAGAGGCCGTACTGAAAGAATACGAAGCCGCGGGATTTTATCTGGCAAATTCAGAGAACGAGCAGTATAAAAAAGAAGCTTTCCGTCAGGAAAACGGTATTGTTACCTTGGAAATGATTCTGGCAACCGATGAGGCATTTGAAAAAATGAACGGAAAGCAGAGAGCGGTTTTGCAGGCGGTACTGCAAAAGATGAAGCTGAGAGAATCCGGCAAGTTTTATTCGGAAGAGCGCACCGACGGATTTTTCTCTTATATCAAGGAACACAGGTTTTTGGGAAGTAAATGGTATGATTATCTGATGAAGGAATATGCAGATGATGAAACGGTGATGAGCTATCTGGAAAACGCCTGTTATCCGCTGGATTCCCATGACGCATATTCTCCGTTGCCGGAGGAACTGTATGTACCAAGCGGAACAACAGAGCCTGCCACTACAGAGGATGGGGTAATTCATGTATTGAACTTCAATTTAATGGGGAAAGAATGCCGGATTGATGTCATTGGAAAGGAAGATGCCGTAACAAGGAACTGGGGTGCCAAAGAATTGCGATTTTATGCCGGAGAAGATCTGCTGCAAACCATTTTAGTGCAGGAGGCCATTGACGCCGACGGAGCGGACGGTATTGAAACAGGGTATTCCGGTTGCAATTATCTGCCTGCAATTGCATCGCTCAAGGACGTGAATTTTGATGACTACTTGGATTTGGAAGTGTATGGCTGGTGCACAAACAACAGTGCTCCGTACTATTACTGGTGCTGGAACCCGGAAACACAGCAGTTTGAGTATGCTTTTACTTTGCAGCTGACAGGCGTGGATGAAGAGAGAAAACAGCTGATTTCCCAAAAGAGGGTAGACGGTGGCACATACTATACGGAACGCTACCGTGTTACGACAGATAATAAGCTGGAACTGGCAGAACGGATGACAGAGGAATACTGGACCAATACATATGCAGATTGGAAAGGAGCGTACCTTCATGTAATCGGGAAATTCCCGGATAATATGGTGGATCCTTATGGCTTTAGGAATAACAGCGACTGGGAAAAGGAACGAAAGTATGTGTACCTCGGAATCCATGATTTTGATGCGGATGACACACCGGAACTGATTATCGGAGATGGTGCATCGCTGGCGGTTTTCACCTATAAAGACGGCAAAGCAGTAAAGTGCACCGACATCATCATGCAGTGCTGCTGGCAATGCATTGATGAGGTGGTATATCATGACAATGCAATATTGGTCAGCTGTTCCGGCTCCAGAAGTACCGGTCATGTGACGGTGGCCTACCGGGATGGAAACTGGGTCACTGCTATTGACTGCGGCAACTGCGGAACCCTGTCCGTAGATGGCAAGATTGTCACAAGGGAGGAATTTAGAAACGTAATTCCTTTTGACGTGAATAATCGAAAGGATACGGTGTTACCGTATAAGAACGGTTGGCGTGATTACTGGAAATGCCTGGTGAAGGAGAACGGTAACTGGTATATAGAGTATCCGACCTATCAGGCACCATTAAACGAATATTTCGATTTTGAAACTATCCGCTGGACAGAAAACTAAATATTGAGAAACTTTTTTGAACCCTCCTGCGTCTAATCATTGAATTTGAACAGCAAATTATGATATGATAAAATACAGGAGGGTTCTTTGTGAACAGACAAAAGAAAATAACTTTTGAAAGGACAAATTTCGTTATGGAACTGGAACTTGTAAAGGGCCGGCCTGTAAGCAATGACGGCCGCATGGAAAAGGAAACACGCACCTATGATTTACTGGATTCCTTAGGAATAGAGTATGAGAGAGTAGACCATGAGGAGGCAAGTACCATGGAAGCCTGCCTGGCCATTGATGAGGTGCTGGCGCCGGCGGTGATTTGCAAAAATTTATTTCTGTGCAATGCCCAAAAAACGAAGTTTTATTTGCTGATGATAAGAGAGGACAAAAAGTTCCTTACCAAGGATATTTCCAAGCAGATTAACAGTGCCAGACTTTCCTTTGCTCCGGCAGAATATATGGAGAAATTTCTGGATATCACACCGGGCTCCGTCAGTGTACTGGGACTGATGAATGACAAAGAAAACAATGTAACATTACTGGTAGATGAGGACGTGCTGAAGGCAGAATATTTCGGATGCCATCCATGTATCAATACATCCAGTTTACGGTTGAAGATTGGGGATGTGTTTGGTAAGTTTCTGGAGGCAGTAAGACACACATACATCGTAGTAAAATTGTAGGAGGAAAAATCTATGCAAATGGTATTATTAACAGCCCTTGGCATCGGTGGTGCTACCATCATCGGGGCAGCCATCGGCTTTTGTGTAAAGAATGTTTCTCACAAAGTAAATGATATGATTTTAAGCTTTGCCGCAGGAATCATGCTGGCAGCAGCGGTAAACGGCCTGATTGCGCCGTCCTTTGAATTAGTCAGCGGCGTGCAGATGATAATTCCGGTGGTGGGAATTTTTGCAGGGGCAATATTCCTTAACCTGATGGATAAGGTTACGCCTCACCTGCACAAGCTTGCCGGAACGGATGGCGAAGAGGAGCATGTCAACAACAAAAACTTAAGCCGTGCCCTGTTATTTGTGATGGCAGTGGCAATTCACAACCTGCCGGAAGGTATGGCAGCAGGTGTCGGTTTTGGTAATGATGATGTGCATGCAGCGGTAACGGTGGCGGTTGGTATTGCATTACAGAACATTCCGGAGGGCATTGTAACGGTGTCGCCTTTAGTTATGTCCGGTGTCAGTCGTGGCAGAGCCTTTTTGCTGGCAACAGCCACCGGATTTATTGAAGTGGCGGGTACATTGCTTGGTTATTTTGTGGCGAATTTGTCTGCGGCAATTCTTCCGTTTGCCCTGGCCTTTGCGGGCGGAACCATGTTGTATATTATCAGTGATGAAATGATTCCGGAAACCCACAGCCATGGCTATGAGAGAACATCCACGTATTCGCTTTTAGTGGGCTTTACCCTGATGCTGATAATGGATATGGTATTATAGTTCCGGTAATTTAGGGGGACCGGAAATGGGAGAGGAGTGATATCTTTTGAAAAAACTGATTCGAGGAATGATTATTACGGTTGGTGTATTTGCGGTATGTGCGGTGGCGGTAACCTATGCCTTTATTTTGCGCGCCCAAACAACAGGTAAGGAGGAGAATTTAGAAAATCCGACGCCTACCGCGGCACTTACGGAGACGCCGGTTATGCCGAGTCCGGTAGCAGAACAGCCAACCTCTGCTCCTGCGGAACGCGGAATCGACCTAGACGGTACCTATGATGCCAATGATTTGTTAATCCAAACCGTATATATCCCGCGGACGGATGAGGTGGAAATAGAAGTTCCGCAACTGGACGGGTTAAAGGACTTAGAACTCCAGGAAAAGATTAATCAGGATATTTACAACAGAGTTGACACTCTGTTACAGGAGTTTCCGATGGCAAATTACGGTTCTTATTATGTCAGGGCAAACTTTGCCAATGTCCTTTCCATCAGCTATCACACCGGTGACGGAAACCGGTATGGCCAGTTGTTTCTGAACTATAATCTGGTAACCGGAGAGCGGTTAAAGCTGGAGGACTTGTTCCTGACAGACGCTGATATTACCCAGTGTGTACGCAGCGCATTTTATGAGATGCTGGCCCGGGAAAATATGTATACCATGGATATGGACTGGGAATCGGAGCTGACGGTTTATCCGGATGAAAACCGGGTATATAAAATGGTAAAAGGCTATATGGAAAGTGAGGAACAGTTATTTATGTTTTCACCGGCAGAAATATGCTTTTACTATGGTGAATACTGTGCTACACTCCGCATGCCGGATAATGCAGACCAGATTGCAATATACTCCCGGTTTTTAACGGAAGAGAGTATTTTTACACGGGATGACATTGGCTTTAAGAATGCGTTTACGTGTGCAGACACCGCCCAATATGATTCCTTTAAGATAATCGAATACGGTTATTTGGAGCCGAACTTCTGGTATGATATTACCATGTGGGAAAACTATCTGGAAAGTAAGCTGGATGAAGATAAACGGGAACGATACAATTCCCTGGAAAAAGAATATCTGGCATCCGTAGAAGATACCATTGAGACTTACAGAACGCTGGCAAAAAACAATCCGGACCGATTTTACATGTTATTTATAAAACCATATTCCCATATGCACTGTGTCGATGACCGCTGTGCCAATGTAGTAGAGCTTCGATTGAACGGAACTGTTTATGAAATGCCGATGGAGGCTTACGAAACATCCTATCGGGATAAGCTGATAGCTGCTTACCGCTATGTTTATTTTGTTATGGCAGGCGGTGCCTATATAGAGTGGTCGGAGGAAGAAGGGGTCCTTCGGGAAGATATAGAAGAGACGAAAGCATATAATTACATAACGGGAGAGGAACTTACAGAGCTGGAAGACCTCTTTTATGAGGACAGCGGATATATGGATGTGATACGTGCCAGAACGTGGGATACTCTGGCATGGCGAATGGAGTATTCCGAGAAAGAAATAGCAGCGTTGGTCGACACCCTGGAATGCAGACTGGATGGAATAAGTATTTTGGTAACCATACCATCCTTAGAGGATTTTTACTTTTCTGTAGTATTGGGTGAGTTTGACGACTTCATGCTGAAAATATATGACTAAGGGGGAATTATAGTGAAAAAAGTAATCATACTGATAGTGACAGTGCTCGCTATGGTAGGAATTGTTGTCGGATGCGTTTTTTGGTACCGCTTTGCAACAGAAAACCTGAAAGAAACGCAGGGTGAACAGGCGGAACAGCCATTGACAACACCTACGGAAACACCAACGCCGGAGCCAACGGCGACAGTGGCGCCAACTGCCACACCGGAACCAACTGCCGCACCGGTAGAGGAGGAGCCTCTGTTTTCTCTGGAGGAGTACCCGAAGGTGGATGCTTCCCTGGCAATTCATCCGTTAGTGGACAGTATTGCTGCAAACTTTTTGGGAATGAAAGAAAGTGATCTTAAGTTTAGCTATACCACTACGCGCTCCAGCGAGGTATACCGGAACTTAATCGACGGCAAGGTGGATGTGATCTTTGCGGCAGAAATCTCTGAAGAAGATAAAGAATACGCAAAGCAGCAGGGTGTGGAACTTACCATTATTCCGGCCACAAGCTCCGCTTTTGTATTTATTGTGAACACGGACAATCCGGTGGACGGACTGACCTTTGAGCAGATTCAAAAGATTTATACAGGCGAGATTACCAACTGGTCAGAGGTGGGAGGCACGAAAGAAGATATTATTGCTTATCAGCGCCCTACCGGTTCCGGAAGCCAGACGGCAATGCTTTCTTTAGTTATGAAGGGTAACGAAATCATGGTGCCGCCGACGAATCAAATTCAGGGCGAAATGGGTGAGCTGATTGATGCCATTGCAGAGTACGACAATGCGGAAAATGCCATCGGATATTCCTATTTCTACTATGTAAACACCATGTATAAAAGAGATACGATTAAAATGCTTGCTGTGGATGGAGTGACTCCTTCCATCGAATCTATCAAGAGCGGTGCTTATCCGATCTATACCAATGGCTTTGTGGTATATCGGTCGGAGGAGCCTAAAGACGGCAAAGTGTTGAAATGGGTGAATGCAGTACTCTCTGAGAGAGGAAGCAGAATTATTGAAGAAGCCGGATATGTGCCGGTGAATTAAGAAGATACGAATTACTGTTCTGGTTACCAAACGGAATTCGCAAAGGCTGTGAGTTATTGTTCACATCACCAAATTGAATTCGCAAAACCTGCCAGCATAGCTGCCAGTCCGCCGCAAAATGCGGCTCGGTGTTTTGCTCATCTCACTTTGGTGACGTCCTCAAATCAAAAACAAAAAACGTCTAGGTTTACATGCGAGCATGCAACCTAGACGTAATTTTTTGTTTTCGATTTGTGAACAATAACTCTTAATCTGTGAAGTTATCGAAATAGCCCTGAATCAGGATGATTGGAGTACCCTTATCGCCGGAGCCGCTGGTTAAGTCACATAAGGAACCGATGAGATCGGTAAGCTGTCTTGGGGTAGTACCCTGAGAAGCCATGTTACCAACAAGGTTGGAACCTTTTTCCTTGATGCTCTTGGAAATGGCATCCTTTAACTCAGCACCGCTTAAGTTCTTGAAATCATTATCTGCAAGATACTTTAATTTTAACTCGTTTGGAGTACCGACAAGACCACTGGTGAAGGCAGGGGATACAACCGGGTCAGCCAGTTCCCAAATCTTACCCTGTGGGTCCTTGAAAGCGCCATCGCCGTAAACCATAACCTCTACATGCTTGCCGGTTTTTGTAAGGATTTCTGCCTGGATGCTTTCTACTAAATCCTGGCAGTCCTGAGGGAAGAGCTTAATCTTGTCCTCGGTGGACTTGTTAGAACCAAGTAAACCGTACTTTGTATTGAAGCCGCTGCCGTTTACGGAAGAATTCAGGATATCGTCTAAGCCGCAGACAACCTTGGCACCGTTCTCAAGGAGGATGCGCTTGGTTCTCTTACGTGTGTGAATGTCACAGTTGATGACGCAGTCGGTGTAGTTTAAGATGGTTCTTGGGTTGTTTGCAAAAATAACCTCAACCTCTGCACCTGCCTCACGGATGATGCCGCTGTAATATGCTACATAGTCAACACCGGTGAATTCGTGAACGTTCTCACCAAACAGTTCTCTATATTTTTCTAAGGTTAAAACGTCGGAGTAAGGATTGATACCGGCCTCATCTAACTGGTCGTAAGTTAAGAGCGCATTGCCTACTTCGTCGCTTGGGTAGCTTAACATTAACACTACCTTTTTTGCACCCATTGCAATGCCCTTTAAGCAGATTGCAAAACGGTTACGGGATAAAATTGGGAAGATAACACCGATGGTGCCACCGCCTAATTTTGCTTTTACGTCAGCCGCAATATCCTCTACGGATGCGT
>JAZQJL010000245.1:0-17082 GCA_045541595.1 Lachnospiraceae bacterium
TTATGGAAAGGATTTAGTGGTTTTGTAAGTTCAATAGGAAGGATGGAATAGAGATGGAAGAAAGGGCAAAGAAAATAATTGATGCATGCCGACAGGAAAAAAGTAAAAACCCGGTAGATATTTTTAATGGGATTGCTCAAATGGATTTTATCAGAATACATGGGCCGGAGCATCATGTGCTAGATGGAGCAGCAGTATTGATTGCCTTTTATAATGCAGGTGGCAACATAGATTTATATAACAGCTTGAATGAACTGATAAAGAGAGGATTGCAAATGCCGGGAGCTATCTGTGGTATGTGGGGTGTTTGCGGTGCGGTCAGCTCCATGGGCGCAGCTCTTTCTATTATTGACGGGACAGGTCCTTTGAGCCAGGATGAATCATGGGGAAAGCACATGGGATTTACTTCTAAGGCACTACATAGTTTGGCGCAGGTTGGAGGTCCGAGATGCTGTAAAAGAGATGCGTTTCTGAGCTTTAAAGAAGCAATTGAGTATGTGAATGAAAACTATGACGTAAAATTAGAACAAAGCAATATGGGATGTGATTTTAGTGATAAAAATGAGCAATGTATTAAAGATAGATGCCCGTTTTATAAAGAGAAAAAGAAAAAGGTAGCTTTTATATGTGTCCATAACTCATGTCGCAGCCAGATTGCGGAGGCGCTGGGAAAGCATTTGGCTGCAGACATATTTGAGTCTTATTCTGCCGGAACAGAAACAAAAGCGAAAATTAACCGGGATGCAGTTCGCATAATGAAAGAATTGTATGGAATAGATATGGAGCAGATGCAGTATTCCAAATTAATTACGGATATTCCAAATCCGGATATAGCCATTTCTATGGGGTGTAATGTTGAATGTCCTTTTATAAACAGAGCTTTTGATGATAACTGGGGGTTGGAAGATCCTACAGGAAAATCAGATGATGCGTTTAAGCTGATAATAAAAGAGATCGAAGAGAAGATTTTAAAATTAAGAGATAAATTGAGGATAAAATAATGACACATGTAGAGAAAGCAAATGCCCTGTTTAAACGTAATTTTCATTGTTCACAGGCTGTCCTTGCTGCATTTTCAGAAGAGTTAGGATTAACGGAAGAACAAGCGTAAAAGCTAGGAGCTTGTTTTGGAAGCGGAATGAGAAAGGGCGAAGTGTGTGGTGCGTGTTCAGGAGCGCTTATGGTACTTGGATTAAAGCATGGTCAGGCTGATGAGCAGGACATCGACAGTCGTGTAAAGACAAATGAAGTGACAGACGTATTTTTAGATAAATTCAAAAAAGAAAACGGATCATATATATGTAAAGAACTATTAGGGTGTGATTTATCTGTAGAAGAAGGAATTAAAGAAGCGCTAGCAAAAAAATTATTTACCGAATTTTGCCCTAAAATGGTTGAGTCAGCGACAAAAATTGTAGAGGAGATAATAAAAGTGTAATAAAGCCCGGAGACTATATTCTCCGGGCTTTGCTCTATCTGTTTTTCTTTGAGGCTTCTTCCCGTTGCCGGCAGATTTCTGCCCAGCTTGGGAGCTTTTTGATGCGTTCGTTTAACTCCTGTAGTGCGGTAGGAATGTCAATGCTTTGCGGGCAGATGGCGGTGCAGGCACCACATCCGATGCAGGCGGAAGGCTTTTTTGCTTCTTCCAGAAATTCAATTCGCATGGCCGCATTGACGGTAGGAGCAACACGGAGTTCGTTGCAGGTGCCGAGAAACATCGGGATGTCCAGTTCCATCGGGCAGCCGTCGCAGCAGTAGCGGCAGGCGGTACAAGGAATGGAATTCTTCATGCTCTCTGCAATATCAAGTAACAGGTTATGTTCCTCCTTGGAAAGCGGTTTTGCCTCGGAGAAAGTTTTGATATTGTCCTGCATCTGCTCCATATTGGACATACCGCTTAAAATCATCGTAACATTTGGCAGGTTCTGAAGAAAGCGGAAGCTCCAGGAAGCAATGGATTCCTCCGGACGGAGTTCCTTTAATTTTGTTTCATCGGAATCGGCCAGTTTAGCCAGTTTACCGCCACGGACCGGTTCCATTACCCAGACAGGAATATTTCGCTCGGTAAGAAGGTCATACTTTGCCTTGGCATCCTGCAGGGTCCAGTCCAGGTAATTCAACTGAATCTGGCAAAATTCCATATCATCGCCGCAGATATTTAAAAATTCTTTCAGACACTTAATTCCGGCATGGGTACTGAATCCAAGATGTTTGATTCTTCCGAGTCTTTTTTGCTCTTTAAAATAGTCAAGAATTCCCCACTGCGGATCCAGATAGGTTTCCATGGATTTTTCATACACATTATGTAATAAATAAAAATCAAAGTAATCCACACCGCATTTTTTTAGCTGTTCTTCAAAGATTTCGGCCGGATGGTATCCGGTGCTTAAAATCTGATGTCCCGGATACTTGGTGGCAAGATAGTAACTGTCCCGGGGATACTCGGAAAGAACACGTCCCATTACGCGTTCCGAGTCACCGTTATGATAGGGGTAAGCGGTGTCAAAATAGTTTACGCCGTGTTCTATGGAATATCTGGTCATTTCTTTTACCTGAGCCTCGTCAATGGTGCCGTCCGGATTGGTAGGCAGACGCATGGCGCCAAATCCGAGTAAAGATAAGGTTTTATCCTGAAAGGCATTGTAAAGCATGAGAGAGTCCTCCTTAAGTATAGTAAGTCTACTCTTATTTTATCTGTATCGGAAGTCATCGGTCAAGTATATTTTTACGGTATTATCATTGCCTGGCAGAAGTAAATATGTTACAGTAAATATATCATGGAAGAGAGGGAAAACTATGGAGCAGGGAAAACAAATTGACCTTAAAAGTCGCAGAGCAGGAAAGTCAAAGCCGGACGGCTGGGTGTCCTTTACCACGCAGAGCTTAAGTGAAAAGAATCTGGATGAACTGGCCGCTTTTGCAGGACTTCTGGAGAAGGTTGGAGTTTCATTGGAAATCAGCCGGAAAGAAAGTAAAGGTGCGGGTTTGGAGTATGATTTTATTGTGTTGAAAGTGAATGAAGAACAGTATAAAAAGGCCATAACCAGGCATGCGGGAAGAAAAGCGGATTTTAATAAAAAGTATGATAAATACGGTAAATGCACTGTGGCAGAACTGGAAGAAAAACTAAATACCATGCCGAAAACTAAAATTGCGGCGGAGCTGGGATGCTCACGAATGACGTTATATCGCATCCTGAAAAATATAGAACTTCAGCATCCCGCAAAGGATACTTCCATATGGCACTATACATCCTAGAACAGCTCAAGTAAATCTCAATAAAATATAAACAAAATATAAAATAAGTTTGAAAAAATGATGTAATCGTATTATACTGAACTTATATTATGGATGAGTATGTGCTTTAGGAGTTTACGAATGAATAAAGAGAAAAAACGCAAGAAACAAAAGAAATGGATGAAGTTCAGACATCGGGTCGTGCGCAATGTTGCATATGCGCTTTTAAAACCGGTGGCCTACGCCATGTATGGCATTAAAGTGGAAAAATTTAAGGAGCAGGGCAATCGGCCGTATTTGATTTTGTATAATCACCAGACGGCATTTGATCAGTTTTTCGTTGGAATGGCATTTCGCGGTCCGGTGTACTATGTGGCATCCGAGGATTTGTTTTCCAACGGATTTGTGTCATCCCTAATCCGCTGGCTGGTGGCGCCGATTCCGATTAAAAAACAAACCACTGACGTGGCGGCGGTAATTAATTGTATTAAAATAGCAAAAGAGGGCGGAACCTTGGCCATTGCGCCGGAAGGAAACCGTACCTATAGCGGAAAAACCGAATATATCAGCCCTGCCATTGCTTCTTTGGCTAAAAAAATTAAGCTTCCGATTTTACTGTACCGGATTGAAGGCGGATATGGTGTACAGCCGCGATGGAGCGATAAAACCCGCAAGGGCAATATGCGTTCCTATGTATCCAGGGTCATTGAGCCGGAAGAATATGCCAATATGTCCAATGAGGAGCTGTTTTCCATAATCGAAGAAGGCCTCCGGGTGGATGAAGGTGTGGCAGATGCTCAGTTTAAATCTGAGAAACGGGCAGAATTTTTGGAACGGGCCATGTATGTGTGTCCGTACTGCGGACTTTCCGAGTTTGAGAGCCACGGTAATGAAATAGAATGTAAAAAATGTCACAGAAAAATTTCTTATGGTGAAGATAAAAAACTGACCGGTGTAGGGTTTGAGTTTCCGTATCAGTTTGTAACAGAGTGGTATGATGCCCAGAAAGAGTTTGTGTGCTCACTGGATATAACTCCATTTACAGACACACCGATTTACTGTGACCGGGCACAACTGGCTGAGGTTATTGTATATAAACGCAAGCAGGTGTTGAAAAAAGATGCAGAGATTAAGCTTTACGGCAACCGTATTGTGATTGATGAAGGAATGGCAGAGTCCGTATGCTTTCCGTTTGAAGAGGTCACAGCAATTTCCGTACTGGGCCGTAACAAACTGAACATATATCATGATAAACGGGTATACCAGATAAAGAGTGATAAGCGGTTCAATGCTCTTAAGTATGTGAATTTGTATTATCATAGTAAGAACATAAGCAGAGGAGATACCGATGGAAAATTTTTGGGATTATAGTGTTTGGGGAACCTTTAATTTAATTGCGGTTTTGCTGATTAGTCTGTTGGCTGGAAATGTTTTAAAGAAGTCCATCCCTCTTTTACAGGCATCCTTAATACCAACTTCCGTTATTGGCGGCGGTATTTTGCTGATTGTTGCCGGGATTTTTAAACTGCTTACCGGAACCACCTTGTTTGACTCGGAATTTTTTGGAGGAAAGGGTATGGTAAATCTGGAAATGATTACGTATCATACCTTAGCACTCGGATTTATTGCTTCTGCTTTTAAGACTTCTGAGGGGAAACTGACAAAGCAGAGAACCGTTGAAATTTTTAATACCGGTGTGACTACGGTAGCAACGTATTTATTGCAGGCGGTCTTTGGTCTGGGTATCTCTATTGTGGCTACTTTGATTTTGAAGGATTTTTTTGCTGCAGCGGGAATTCTGTTGCCATTCGGCTATGGTCAGGGAACCGGTCAGGCTATGAACTACGGCGGGATTTTTGAAAACGAGCATGGATTTGACGGCGGAAAGAGTTTTGGTCTTGCGGTGGCAGCCTTAGGCTTTTTAAGTGCAAGTATCGGTGGTGTCATCCACTTAAATATTCAGAAAAAACGTGGTATTATCAAACTCAGTGATATAAAAGAAAAAGCAATGCAGTCGGAGGAAATTCAGGCAGAAAATGAAATCCCGATGCAGGAGAGCATCGATAAGATGACCATTCAGATTGCTTTGATTGCCATGGCGTATATGATTGCCTATTTTCTGATGTATGGCCTGGGCTTATTACTGCCGGGTATGAGGTCCGTTATTTTTGGCTTCAACTTTCTTCTGGGTGTATTAACGGCTACACTATTTAAGGCGATATTTAATTTCCTAAAAAAGAAGAATGTGATTAAAAAGGAATATACGAATAATTTCCTGATGACACGTGCCAGCAATTTCTTTTTCGATATTATGGTCGTGGCAGGAATTGCCGCAATACGGTTGAGTGTATTGGAAAAATACTGGGGAATTCTTGCCATTATGGGTGTTGTGGGTGCGGTTATTACCTACTACTATAATTATTTTGTTGCAAAGACTCTGTTTAAAGAATATACGGAAGAGCAGTTTCTTACCATGTATGGTATGCTTACCGGAACTGCCAGCACAGGAATTATTCTTTTACGTGAAATTGACGGAGATTTTAAAACACCGGCATCGGATAACATGGTATATCAGAATTTTCCGGCCATTGTCTTTGGCTTTCCATTAATGCTTTTGGCGACAATGGCACCGGTAAGACCTGTTTTTACACTAATCATTATTGTGGTATTTTTTGTGGTTATGAATGTTATTTTATTCCGCAGTCTGATATTTAAAAGAAAAAAGTAAGAAAGAAGAAGGAGTATCCGGGTCAGATACTCCTTTTATCATGCAAAAAAACAGAACAAATTTATCTTACTCTGATTTCAAAGGCAGTTGTCTGGGGAGGAATGCTAAAGGTCATAAAGTTGGAGTGACGCACCCAGACACGCATACCTGCAGTTAAACGGTTAAAATCCATTGGTCTTCCGAACCGGTCAAAGATAAATGCATTGTTCGGAACGTTAAAACGGATGACGGAAAGAGGATTTCCTCTGCTGATGGTTGTAAAGCTCCGGTTTTGTCTGTCAATGTCTAAAATAACACCGGTTGTTATGTCATTTTGCGGCGGACAGGAATAGCAATTTTGGTTTGGAAAAAAATTGTCCATAAAACTACCTCTATATTTTTATATAAATATTATATTATTCTCAGTAATAATGTGTTACTGCATCTTGAAAAATTGTTCAATTAGGTGTACAATTATAAAAGAAGTATGAAAAATAAGAAAGAATTATTAAAAAATATATAAACAATATGGTTCGGAGCAGAAGGTTATGAAAAAAACATTCGGCAAAAAAAATATTTTTGTAGCAATCTCTTATGTTATGTTACTTGGAGTATTGCCGGCAACATTGATTTTTTCACAGATGATTGGCAATAAGCTTGGAGAGCATATTGAAGATACCATGAAAAATTCTGCAGAATTATGTGCAGAGATGATAGAACGCCAATACAACAGTGACATGTTGATGTTGGAAGGCCTGGCAGTGCGCATGGCTACTTCTTTTGAGGATGATCCTGTTCTTGCCATGGAGCGTCTGGTATCCACAGCAGAACGTTATGGTATGAAACGCATTGCATTTTCTTTTCCGGACGGAAGCACGTTATCTACAGATAATACAGAAATGGATCTTACCGGTGTGGATAATTTTGAACGGGCCCTTGCCGGTGAACGGTTGCTTACCACGGTAATAGAGGATGTTAGTGACGGAAATCCTGTAAATATCTATTCTCTGCCGGTATATCAGAGCGGAACAAACCGGTTGCTGGGTGTAATGTCTGCGGTATATCAAAGTGAGATGTTTGAAGAGCTACTGGCGGCATCTTCTTTTAACGGAGAAGGCTATACCTATATTGTGGACAGTGCCGGTAATGTGGTGATTAATTCCCATCATGAAAATGCCATCCGGCAAATGACAAATCTGTTTCAATACATGGATGAACATGGAGAAAAAGCGGTCAATTCTCTGAAAAAATCTTTGACCAATGCCGGTGAGGGCTTTATAGAAATTGACAGAGACAGAGAAAAAGATTTATTTGCTTATTATAAAAAGCTGAATATCAGTGACTGGTATGTATTCAGCATGGTTCCTGAAAATGTGGCAGAACATACTAAAGTTGCAGTAATGTCCAGCGTTGTGGCCTATTGTATAATTGTTTCCCTGATAGCGGTTTTTGTTGTTCTCAGTATACAGCATGCTTTAAGAGAAAAGAATTTACAGTTGAAAGAAGCATTGTATGTGGATCCGCTTACCGGAGGTCGAAGTTACGAAAAATTCCGTATCGATTGTAAAAAACGTCTGAAACTTCAAACAGAAAAAAAGGCAGCGTTTGTATTTCTTGATATTGATAATTTTAATCTGGTTGCTACGTTGTACGGTCACGAAGAAAGCGTAGACACCATTCGTCGTGTATATGCCATGATCCAGAACTGTGTGGGAGACAAGGGCATTATCGGACGAAATACAAACGATCAGTTCTGTGTCATGTATTTTTACGATGAAGCAGATGAATTTGAAAAGAGCATTCAGAACTTTGTAAAAACATTGCATGACAATGCAAAATTCGCAAATATGTTACGTCCTTCCATGGGTATTTATGTGGTAGAAGACCCGACGGAGGGAATCTATGACATGATGAATAAGGCGAGAACTGCCCATGAAACCATTAAGCACAATGAAGAATCCATTATCGCTTACTACGACGCCGGTTTCCGTGATATGAAATATCAGGACAAGCATATGGAAGATGAGATGGAGGAAGCCCTGCGACGCCATGAATTTGTACCGTATCTTCAGCCAAAGTATCATGCGGAAACCGGTACGATTTGCGGAGCGGAAGCATTGATTCGCTGGATTACACCGGAAGGAAAAATTATTCCGCCGGGTCGATTTATTCCGTTGGCAGAAAATAATGGTTTTGTACGTAACCTTGACAGAGAAATGTTTATGGCAGTTTGTCAGATGCAGAAAAATATACTGGACGCCGGCATTACACCGGTTCCGGTTTCGGTAAACGTATCCAGACAGCTGCTTTATGACAAAAATTTTGCAGAGGATTACTGTAATTATGTAAAGGAAATTGGTATTCCTACCAATCTGGTGGAATTGGAAATAACGGAAAGCGCATTTTTTGAAGATATTAGTTTATTCCGTTCTACATTGGAAAAATTAAGAGAGTTTGGCTTCCGAATTCTGATGGATGACTTCGGAACCGGATATTCTTCCCTAATGATGCTTCATACGGTGCCGATTGATGTTATGAAGCTGGATAAGAGCTTTATTGATGATTATGAAGATGAAAAGGGAAGCAGTATTATCCAATGTGTGCTGAACCTTGCAAAGATGTTAAAACTTCCTGTTGTGGCAGAGGGTGTAGAAACAGAAGCGCAGTATATTTATTTAAAAAACAGCGGCTGTGATGTGATTCAGGGATATTATTTCTCAAAGCCGATACCAAAGGAAGAATATTATAATAAGCTTTCGGCATAAAAAAGCCACCGAAGTGTAATGCTTCGGTGGTATTTTTAATGTATAAATTTGCGCTTTAAAAAGGAGAGCCCTTTTTTTATCCAGTGTTCCTTTTCCATGAACAGAACCGGAAGTTCTTTGTAAGACAGGTGGTTTGTCGTAAGATAAACATCCAGCAATCGCTCGCTGACAAAACCGAAAATACGTTGATTATAGGCGTTATATGAGGAGATGTCCAATTGCTTCTCCAGTTCAAAGAGAATGGTAAACAGCCAGTCACAATAGTCATGAAAAATATCCTGCCTCATAAGAAACATATTAAACCGATGGGCTTTTGTACTGTTCATTACCTGATCAAAGGCCGGAAGATATGATGGGAAATTTTCTTTTATTATTTCTTTTGTTTTTTCCATGCTTTCTGCAGGATGAGCATGGATATATTGGGAGTAATTTGTTTCAATGAAATAATTCCGCGGCTTTGGAAGCAGGATGGCATGCTCTTTTAATAGTGGTTCTACTTGTGTAGAACCAAGGATATACAGGAATTTATCCTTACAAAACAGCCCCGGGGATTTTATGGAAAAATGTCTGCGGTAGTGGGCAAGACCTATATAGTCTGCCTGCAGGTTTTTCTGGGCCCAGTAGAGGGCTGTCAGCTCACAATAGTGCGGATTTTTTGAAGATATATTGTCACCGGTATTATCTCCGGTAAAAGGCAGGGAAAGGTTGGAACAGTCTTTTCCTACATGAAGAGGGAGATACATGGGGTCCTCCGGCATACGGTATTCTTTATGGGTTGCGATTAATATTTTTATGTTCATATGATACCTCAAATTTTGCTTACTGAAAGTATTAAATACAGTGCTATTATAGCAGAGGAAGTATCGTTTTGCAATGAGATACGGTTACTGAAAGATTTTACATTGTGAAAGTATTTTGTTGACGGGAAGCAGGAAAAAATAGTATAATAAATTTGTATACAAACGAATGGAAGGGGCTTTACATGAAAGAGAAAAAATTGGATTTATCCGAAAAAAAGTACGCAGAACAGAGTATGAATAATACAGCAATGACAGGTGTTTTTATCATGAATGCCGTTTTGGCACTGGCATATGCGGTTGAACTTATTAAAAAGGCCAGAACACCGCAGTCGTATGCCATTGTTGCGCTGCTGTGTGTACTTCCTTGTGTGGTTGCATTGCTGATTTATCGAAAGAAAAAAGATTCCGGTGTGATACGGTATGTACTTGGTATCGGATTTTTAATGTTATATGCATACATAATGTTTACTTCCAGTACTAATTTGGCGTTTTGTTACGTCATAGTTGCTTTTGTGGCACTGGTCGTTTATATTGACATAAAATTCATGTTGATTCTTGGTGTGGCTGCATTGTTGATTAATGTGGCTAAGGTTATAGTTACTGCTGTAACGGTTGGATTATCTGCGGCAGAGGTCACTAATACGGAAATTATTTTTGCATGCCTTATTTTAACCGGTGTTTTTGTAATTATGTCCACCAAGAAGATTGAAAAAATCAATCAGTCTCATGTGGAAAAAGCAGAAATAGAAAAGAATCAGTCGGAAGAATTGCTTAAGAAAACGTTAGAAGTGGCTGCTGCCATTACAGCAAATATTGAAAATGTCGTTGTGGAAGCAGAGGAATTAAAAGATGCCATCGGCCAGACAAAATATGCCATGGGAGATTTGTCTTCCGGCGCGAATGATGCATCTGCTGCTATGGAAGAGCAGGCATCAAGTACAGCACGTATCGGCAAATATATTCAAGGTGTAGCGGATTCTGCCAAGGAGATTATCTCTGAAAGCCGGGAAGCACAGGAAAATCTGGAGCAGGGCAATAAGATAATGGAAGAGCTTATGCAGCAGGTAAAGGTTTCGGAGGCAAACGGAATTCTTGTGACGGAAAAAGTAACGGGATTAAAAGAATACGCAGACCGCATGCAGGAGATTATGGGATTAATCAGTAACGTGGCAGAACAGACCGGATTACTTGCATTAAATGCCTCCATTGAAGCTGCAAGAGCAGGAGAAGCAGGACGGGGGTTTGGTGTGGTTGCTTCCGAAATTTCAAGCCTGTCGGATCAGACGAATGCTGCAACTGAAGATATTACAGAGCTTATTAAAAATATTGTTCGCTCCATCGAAGAGGCTGCGGGTGCCATGAATCTTTTGCTGGAAAGCACTCAGAAGCAAAATGCGTATGTCGGTTCTACGGCAGACAGCTTTGAAAAAATCCATAACAGTACCATGGGAGTGATGGAACAGGCAGTGAAACTGGAAAATGCAGTAACTGTTGTTTCAAAAGAAAATGCCCAGATCGAAGAAAGAATCGGCCATGTGTCTTCTATCACAGAGGAGGTTACTGCCCGGGCAGAGGAAACTTTAGAAGCATGCAATATGAATCTGGAGAGCGTAGAAGAAGTAACAACGATTATGGAAAATTTAAAAGAAGAAGCAGGAAAGCTTCAACAGGAAGGCAAGTAAGACAACATGGAAATTAAGACGTATAAAAAGGATGCGGAGTATTCCTATACCTTAGGGGCATTTCCAACCATCGAATTATTAAAAACAAGACCGCAGGAAGTGTTAGAGGTGTATGTTCACAGTACCTTTACGGATGTGCAGACCATTGAAGAACTGGCAAAGCCGTATGGCATTCCGGTACTTCGCCAGGATAAAATAATTAATAAGCTGAGTGATAAAGAAAATTGTTTTGTTGTGGGAATCCTAAAAAAATATCAGGATACCCTGCAAAAAGATAAATCCCATGTGGTGCTGGTCAATCCGAGTAATATGGGCAATATGGGTACTATTATCCGTACAGCCATCGGGTTCGGTATCAAAAATCTGGCCATTATCAGCCCCGGAGTGGATGTGTTTCATCCAAAGACGATCCGGGCATCCATGGGGGCGTTGTTCCGCATTAATTGTCAGTATTTTAAAAGCTTTGAGGAATACGAGGCAGCCTATCCGGACCATGAGGTGTTCTGTTTTATGCTCAATGCAAAACGCCAGCTGACCGTGGACACCTGTCCGAAACCGGAGTTGTTTTCTCTGGTATTTGGTAATGAGGCAACAGGACTTGATGATTCCTACTTACAAAAAGGTACCAGTATCATTATTCCGCAGTCGGAGGAAGTAGATTCTCTCAACATAACAATCGCAGCCGGCGTAGGAATGTACTTGTTTACCCAACGTTAAGATTTGAGAAATTTCTAAAAGCTATTGAAAGTTTTTGGCATTTCTGTTATCATAATACTATTGTAGGATGACTTTAGGGTGAAATACAAGGAGGAGAAAGATGGCAGCAATTAAAGCAGAACATTTAAATCCGTTCTTATTATCTGCAAAGCAGGTTTTACAGCAGGTTTGTAATGTAGATGTACAGTTTGGACCAATATCTAAGGATGATTTTTTTGTTAGTGGCGAACCACTGTTTATTATGCTTGGTATCACAGGAGAAATTACCGGTCAGGTATGTGTGGTTATGGGCACAGAAACCGCAATGGACGTAGCTTCCCGTATGATGATGGGCATGCCGGTAGACAGTTTAGACGATATGGCCAAGAGTGCGTTAAGCGAACTGGGTAATATGATGATGGGTAATGCGGCTACATTGTTGTCTAACAATAACGTGTTAATTGACATTACACCGCCAACCTTACTTGTAGGAAGTGCAATTTTATCTTCTCCGGAAATGGCGGTAATTAAAGTGCCGCTTATCTATCAGGATTATGAAATCCAGTTAAGCTTCCTTTTAAAAACAGTAAATTAAGATTTTTTGGAGAACAGAAATTTAAAATTTCTGTTCTCTTTGTGTTTTGTGAAAATACACTTGCAATATTACAAGTTTTCGTGTACAATGAGTTCACACGTTAATGAGTTAAATCGGAAAAACAAGGAAGAAAATCCTCTGCCCGCACAATGCAGGCCAATTTCCCTTCGGGAAAATGGGATTTTTCTTCGAAAAAACAAGGAGGATAAAACATGATTCAGTTATTTAACAAGGGGGCCTATGTGTTTGGCGGCAATCAGGTTGTGCCGGAGGAAGCCATTGGTACTGAGTATAAAAAATATATGGAGCAGGTTCCGGATGCGGAAGAGTGTAAAAAGAACAGTCTGGGTTACCAGATTCTCGCCGCACACAATACTTCCGGCAATATGGAGCAGTTAAAAATTAAGTTTGATAAGCTGACCTCCCATGATATTACGTTCGTTGGTATTATTCAGACAGCAAGAGCCAGCGGTCTGGAAAAGTTCCCGGTACCTTATGTGCTTACGAATTGCCACAACAGCCTTTGTGCCGTGGGCGGAACCATCAACGAAGATGACCACATGTTTGGTCTTTCCTGTGCTAAAAAGTACGGCGGTGTATATGTTCCGCCTCATCAGGCAGTTATCCACCAGTTTGCAAGAGAAATGCTGGCAGGCGGCGGTAAAATGATTCTCGGCTCTGACAGTCACACCCGTTACGGTGCCCTTGGTACCATGGCAATCGGTGAGGGTGGTCCTGAACTTGTTAAGCAGCTGCTTTGCAAGACTTATGATATTAAGATGCCAAAGGTAGTGGGCATCCACTTAACCGGTAAGCCTCGCCGTGGTGTAGGTCCTCAGGATATTGCCCTGGCGATTATCGGCGCAGTATTTGCTAACGGCTATGTGAATAACAAGGTAATGGAATTCTTTGGTGACGGTGTTGCCAACCTGACGGTAGACGAACGTATCGGCGTGGACGTTATGACCACAGAAACCACCTGCCTGTCCTCCATCTGGGTAACGGATGACAAGGTAAAGGAATTCTATGAAATCCACAACAGAAAAGAAGACTATAAGGAATTAACCCTTCCTGAAGTGGTATATTACGATGGTCTGGTTGAGGTGGATTTAACTGAAATTAAGCCTATGATTGCTATGCCGTTCCACCCAAGCAACGTTTATACCATCGATGAATTAAATGCAAATCTCTACGACATTTTGGATGAAGTAGAAAAGAAGGCTCTGGTAAGCCTGGATAACAACAATGTTTCCTATACCTTAAAGGACAAGGTAAGAAACGGTAAGTTATATGTAGAGCAGGGCGTAATTGCCGGTTGTGCCGGCGGCGGCTTTGAAAACATCTGTGCTGCTGCGGATATTTTACGCGGTAAGTACATCGGTAACGATGAATTTTCCTTAAGTGTATATCCGGCATCCCAGCCTGTATTCATGGAACTGGTAAAGAACGGTACCATCGCAGACTTAATGCAGACCGGTGCAACTGTTCGTACCGCATTCTGCGGACCATGTTTCGGTGCAGGTGACGTTCCTTCCAACAAGGGCTTAAGTATCCGTCACTCCACCAGAAACTTCCCGAACAGAGAAGGTTCTAAAATTACAAACGGTCAGATTGCTTCCGTGGCTCTTATGGATGCTCGTTCCATCGCAGCAACCGCAGCAAATCAGGGCTACTTAACAAGTGCAGAGCACGTAGATGTAGAATTCAAGAAGCCAAAGTATTTCTTTGATTCTACCATTTATGATAACAGAGTATACAACGGCGTCGGCAAGGCGGATCCATCGGTGGACATCAAGTTTGGTCCTGGTATTGTAGACTGGCCAAAGATGGCAGCATTGGGAGATAACATGCTTCTTAAAGTGGCTTCCGTGATTCATGATCCGGTTACCACCACAGACGAACTGATTCCATCCGGTGAAACCTCCTCTTACCGTTCCAATCCGCTGGGTCTTGCAGAATACACACTTTCCAGAAAGGATCCGGCATACGTTGGTCGTGCAAAGCAGATTCAGAAGGCAGAAAAGGCCCGTTGGGAAGCTAAAACTAACGAAGATATCTATGCAGCTTATCCGGAAGTAAAGCCGGTGTTAGAGCAGGTAGAAAAAGAATTTGGCTTAAAGGCATTAGATGTAGAAATCGGTAGCGTGGTTTATGCCGTAAAGCCGGGTGACGGTTCCGCAAGAGAACAGGCTGCAAGCTGTCAGAAGGTACTTGGCGGTCTTGCAAACATTGCAAGAGAGTACGCAACCAAGAGATATCGTTCCAACTTAATTAACTGGGGTATGTTGCCGTTTTTATTTGACGGCGACCTTCCGTTTGAACTGGACGATTACATTCTGGTTAAGGATATTAAGACTGCAGTGGCAGAGAAAAAGACAGAAATCGAGGCTTATGTTGTAAATAAGGGTATGAAGAAGTTTACCTTAAAGCTTGGCGATTTGACGGATGATGAAAGAGAAATCATCACAAAGGGCTGTCTGATTAACTATTACAGAGGCTAAAATACCAAAAAAACCGCATAAAATAAGGAAAAACCTCTTGTTTTTTCTGAAAAACGGTGCTATAATTCATATGTAACATAAAGACTAAGATTAAGAGTGGGTGCAAGCCCACTCTTAATTCATGTTTAAAAGAAAGAGCGTAGGGGAAAGGAAAGCATGGCAAAAAGAGAAGAATACGAACGCAAGACGGAACAACTGTTAGAGCCTATTTTAAAAGAAAATAAGTTCGAACTTTATGATGTGGAATTTGTAAAAGAAGCCGGCACGTTTTATTTAAGAGCTTATATTGACAAAGAGGGCGGTATCAATATCAACGACTGCGAGCTGGTCAGCCGCAGACTCAGCGATGTGCTGGATGAAAAGGACTTTATTCCGGATGCTTATATTCTGGAAGTAAGTTCTCCGGGCCTGGGCCGTGCATTAAAAAAAGATAAGCACTTTGAAAAAAGCATCGGTGAAGAAGTAGAAGTGAAATTGTTTAAGGCAATTGACAAACAAAAGGAATTCACCGGATTTTTAGAAAGCTTCAATGAGGAAGTCATTGTCATCAGCGATGAACAGGAAAAGGAACTGGAATTTGAACGAAGTAACATTGCCAGTGTCAGACTGGTAGTACATTTCTAATGCATTCTTACACCGGAAGTTTTCATCCGGTCGTTACGAATAGAAAAAAAGTTGTATAAGGAGGAAAAAGAAAGAAAATGAACGCAAACAAAGAATTACTGGAGGCTTTAAATCAGATTGAGAAGGAAAAGGATATCAGCAAAGAAATCCTGTTAGAGGCAATTGAAAATTCTCTTCTTGCTGCATGTAAGAACCAGTATGGTAAGGCAGATAACATTAAGGTATCCATCAACAGAGAAACAGGTGCTTTCAATGTGTATGCAGAAAAGGAAATTGTAGAAGAGGTAGAAGACGATGTTCTTCAGATTACTCTTGCCGAGGCAAAGCTTAAGTTCCCAAGAAAGAAGATGGCGGTAGGCGACATCATCAACATTGAGGTAACTCCAAAGAACTTTGGACGTATTGCCGCACAGAAGGCAAAGCAGGTAGTTGTTCAGAAAATTCGAGAAGAAGAAAGAAAGGCATTATATAACCAGTACTTCACAAAGGAAAGAGATATTGTGACCGGTATTGTTCAGAGATACCAGGGCAATAATATCTGCATTAACCTTGGTAAGGCAGATGCGATTCTTACTGAGAACGAACAGATCCGCGGCGAGTATTTCCGTCCAACCGAGCGCGTAAAATTATACGTACTTAAGGTAGAAGATACAACAAGAGGACCAAGAATTACCGTTTCCAGAACCCATCCGGAATTAGTAAAGAGACTGTTCGAGGCTGAGGTTACCGAAGTAAAAGACGGTACGGTAGAAATTAAGAGCATTTCCAGAGAAGCCGGTGCAAGAACCAAAATGGCAGTTTACTCCAACGATCCTAATGTAGATCCTGTTGGCGCTTGCGTAGGTGTAAACGGTGCAAGAGTAAATGCAATTGTAGATGAACTCCGTGGTGAGAAGATTGATATCATCAACTGGAGCGAGGACCCGGCAACTTTGATTGAGAATGCATTAAGTCCTGCAAAGGTAGTATCCGTAGAGGTTGACCCGGAAGAAAAGAGTGCAAGAGTTATTGTGCCTGATTATCAGCTGTCTCTTGCCATCGGCCGTGAAGGTCAGAACGCAAGACTGGCTGCAAGACTTACCGGATACAAGATTGATATTAAGTCTGAGTCCCAGGCCGGCACTTACTATGAAGAGCAGTGGAACGACGGCCAGTACAACGACCAGTACGAGGAGTATGAAGGCGAGTACGAGGGCGAATATGATGAGTACGGCGAGTATGACGGCGAATACGACGAATACGAAGGTGAGTATGACGGTCAGTATGAGGAAGAGTACGAAGGCCAGTACGAAGAGCAGTGGAACGACGATTACGAAGAAAAGTAGTGAGGGAATATGGCTGAAAAGAAAATTCCACTAAGAAAGTGTACCGGATGCAATGAAATGAAACCGAAAAAAGAGCTAATCCGTGTGTTAAAAACAACGGAGGAAGAAATCATTTTAGATAGAACCGGTAAGAAAAACGGAAGAGGGGCG
>JAZQJL010000246.1:0-1622 GCA_045541595.1 Lachnospiraceae bacterium
CTGGCACTGGGGCTTTCGGATGTCATTCAGGGCTATGCCGGCGGTGTTGTGGTGGAAACCATGTTTGTGGACGAGGGCTTCGGAAGTCTGGATAAGGATTCCTTAGAGCAGGCAGTGGCAATCTTAAAGGAGCTTGCTACGGATAACCGCATCGTGGGTATCATATCCCATGTGGAAGAGCTGAAGGATTGTATTGATAAAAAGATTTTACTCAAAAAGAGTACACAGGGCAGCAGTATCAGCTGGGATGAATAGGCACTCAGACAACAAATGGAGGCGATGATTCAAATGATTATTCGCGACTTTGCGTTAAATGAAGTAGAGTTAAATGACGGATATTTAAAGAACGCATTTTTGCTGGAACAGGACTATCTGTTAAGTCTGGAAGCGGACCGTCTGCTGGCCGGGTTTTATGAGATTTCCGGTAAGACACCAAAGAAAAAGCGTTATCCGGGCGGTTGGGAAGACCAGGACATTGCGGGTCATACCATGGGCCATTATATAACCGCATTGGCGCAGGCCTATGCGACAACCAAGGATAAAAAGTTTTTGGAGAGGCTGAACTACGTGGTAGATTCCCTGGCGGAATGTCAGGAGGAGTCCGGCTATCTTTCTGCTTTTCCGGAGGAGCTGTTTGATAATCTGGAGCAGGGAAAGCAGGCCTGGGTACCTTGGTATACCATGCATAAAATACTGGCGGGTTTAATCCGGGTATACCAGCTGACACAGCTGCCGACTTCCTTAAACGTGGCTATCCGGCTCGGCACCTGGGTGTCTAACCGGGTAAAACGCTGGGATGAGGCCATGAAGACACAGGTATTGGCCACGGAATACGGCGGCATGAATGATGCCCTGTATGAGCTTTACAAAGAAAGCGGAAAAATTGAATTTATGATGGCAGCGGAAAAATTTGACGAGCTTTCGCTGTTTAGGGAAATAAATAACGACAATGATGTGCTGGAAGGAAAGCATGCAAACACTACCATACCTAAATTTTTAGGTGCCTTAAACCGTTATCTGGCGGTGGGAGAAGAGCAGGAATTTTATCTGGACTGTGCCAGAAAATTCTTTGATATGGTGGTAAAGAACCACACCTATGTGACCGGAGGCAACAGTGAGTGGGAGCATTTCGGTAAACCGGGCATGTTAGCCGATGCCAGAACCAACTGTAACTGTGAAACCTGTAATACCCATAATATGCTGAAACTGGCAAGAACTTTGTTTCGGATAACCGGTGAGAAAAAATATCTGGATTACTATGAGGGAACTTTCTGGAATGCCATTGTGTCCTCCCAGAATCCAAAGACCGGTATGTCGATGTATTTCCAGCCGATGGCCACCGGATACTTTAAGGTGTTTGGCCGGCCGTATGACAACTTTTGGTGCTGTACCGGCACCGGAATGGAAAATTTCACAAAGTTAAATGACAGTATCTATTACATGCGGGACAATACCCTGTATTTTGGTATGTACATTTCTTCCCGCTTAACCCAGGACATCCTTGGTCTGGATGTAAAAATGACGGCAGATTTACCGGCAAATCCTTTGGTAAAGGTTGTCATAAACAAGGAGTCTGAAGGCGAAACCATGCTGGCCTTCAGAAAACCGGAATGGAGCAAGGG
>JAZQJL010000247.1:0-4709 GCA_045541595.1 Lachnospiraceae bacterium
TGTTTTTTAAAGTACGGTCGATGTTCTCCATAATGTGCTTTCTGGACAGGCCCCATTCATTGGCACCTCTGCCCGTCGGGAAAAACACCTTACTGGATACCACATAACTGCTTCTCGGATAATCCTTTAAGATTCTGCCTAAAAACTTTTCTGCCTCGCCGCCGCTGTAGGCATCGGCACAGTCAAAAAAATTGACGCCCCTATCGTAGGCAACACGGATAGTTTCTTCCGCCACGCTTGCCGCCTCACTGCCCCTCAGGTCAGTCATCCAGCTGCCCAGGGAAATTTCACTTACCTTTAAACCTGATTTTCCTACACTACGATATTTCATGGAATATGTCCTCCTTTTTTTCTCTGTACAAATCGTAACACTTCAAGTATACTTGAAGTCAAGAAAAATATTTACTGATGCGAAAGGAATTTTATCATGCCAACCTACACCATCCGCGAGCTATCCAACCTCACCGGCAACACTGCCTCCACCCTGCGCTATTACGAAGAAATCGGTTTGCTGACCGACGTTGTCCGCGAGGGCAAAAACCGCATTTATAACGACTGCCATTTGGCAAGGCTGAATGCCATTCAGTGTTTTAAAAACACCGGCATGCCCATTGCCAAAATGCAGGACTTTTTCCGCTACGAGGAAAATATTCCGCACCACATTGACGACATTATCGAGCTGGTTACAGAGCACGAAGCAGACATCGAAGAACAGATTGCGGTGCTGCAAAAAGAGCTGGACCACATCCGGCACAAAGTGCGCTATTATAACGGAATAAAAAAGGCCATAACCGAACATAACGATTGGCCAAATTGGGACGAGGTATAAACAAAGAGGGTGTCCCAAAAGTCATGAAATGATGACTTGAGGGATGCCCTCTTTACTTTCCTTAATTGGTTCTTTCTCTGTAATAATTTGTGTGGAACTCTGCGTTGATTTCCGCAATTTCTTTTTTGCCGTCGATGTAGTCGCGGTACATATCCCAAAGGTCGATGCCGCAGTCTTCCAGACCGTCGTCCACCGGAACCCACTCTTTGATAAGAGCGATGCGCTCCTCTTTGGTTGTGTCTTTGATTAAAGTACTTTTCATTTTTTTACCTCTCATTTAACATTTTTCGAACTTCCTTCCATCTCGGATAATACTCGCTCACCCGCGCCCAGAAGGCCTTGCTGTGGTTTGGCACGTGCAGATGGGTCAGCTCATGGACAATGACGTAGTCCAGGCAGTCCGGATGCTTCTTTGCCAGATTTAAGGACAGCCAGATACGCTTATCCTGCACGTTGCAAGTGCCCCACTTGGTCTTCATGCTGCGGATGTGCCACTCGGCAGGCGTCTTGCCCACGACGCGGGCATAGTGCTCCATTACGTCCGGAACCACCAGCTTTAGCTGCTGCCGGTAAAACTCTGTGAGCAGGTGCTTCCGCTGCTTAAGATTGCTGTTCTTTGGAGCTTTCATGTGGATGATGCCGAACAGCTCCCCTTCTTCGCCAAACTTTGGATTTTTCACAAACTCTACGCTGCTGCGCCCTGCAACTTCTTCCACCAGTAATGGGCAGGGAATTCCCCAAAACGCATGCTTTTCTCCGGTGGCATAAGTATACTGCCCGGATACCGCATTCTGCCCGGAAAGCACCTTTTGCCGTTGTGTTAAAATCCAGTCTTCTTTGGAATTTATGAAGTCCCAAATGACCTTGTCGGAGGCACGTTTTGGCGCGGACACCGTGATGCGTCCGTCCGAGTGCACCCGAAGGTACATATTCTTTATTTTTTTGCGGGTGATGGTGATGGGGAGGTCATTCAACTGCATACAAACTCCTTAATTTCTTTGGCCAAAAAAAACGGAATAATTTCACCATTCAGTGTTTCTTTATAAGCCCGTTCTTCATGCATATACGCCACAATCTCCGCCGCCTTGTAGTTTCTGAACTTCTCTATAACTTTATCTAAAATTTCGTATTCCGCTTTACTAAGAACAGAAAAATCCACACGCTCACTCGGATAAATATGAAGCATGGAATCATAGTTATAGGTCAGCTCCTCTTTTACATTTAAGTTTTCCAGATTCATTAGACTGTAATGACCTATCGGCAATGCACCCATTTGCTCATGCCGGTATACCAGCCCTGTTACTGCACTTCCGGTCTGCTTATACGCCAGGGCATCTGCATACCATAATGACTTCATTAACTTTACCTTGTAAAAATTGGACATATGTTTTGCCAAATACGAAGCTACCGCCTCAACTTTATCAATGTTAAGTGTAGTGTAACCATTAGCCTCCGACGGCTCATCAAACTCCGCATACTGCCCTTCCAGTGTTTGACGGGTCAAAAATTCTTTTCCGTAGAAATCCAATTTTTCTACAATCTTTTTTCTTATTGCATAGCGCTTTTCCAACGAAAACTTATTACCATTTTTCTTTAAAAATTCTAACGCCTGCAGCGGATTATCTTTTATAAGACGAAGCATAGCATCATAGGCGTCGTCCTGAATAGCCTTGCTTTCATATCGTGAAATGGTTGCCTCGCCCCACCCAAGCAGACGCGCCAGATCCACCTGCGATAAACCGTAATTTTCTCTGATTTCGATAATATCATTTGAAGTAAGAAGATCCATTTTAATGCGGTACGCATTACGGGCATTTAACAAATTCTGGTTTGTCATGCTGCCGGTTTCAAATTCAGCTTCTTCCGCCTCCGCATTTGCACAAAAATAGAATAGCTCCTCGTAGGTTACTTCCTCACTTTTTATGAATGTGGTAGTGATGCGCTTTCTTTCTTCAACCTCGTGGATTTTGTCACACAGCGGACATTCCATATGGATTTTTTTGAGCAACATAGTTTTCTCCATACTCTTCCTCCCTTCTATGCATAAGGAAATCTCATATTGTCCTCTGCATAATGAAACGATACACACAACACACGTTTGACTGCATCACCCTTTATTTTTAACTTGATATAAACCAGCTTATCGTTAATCTCTTTTCCAAAAACAAATAATAATGGTGGATTAGTGTCATCTTTATCTATTAACGTTTCTGAATATTCTTTGACCGAAAGCTCCTTTAAACGCGCCACCACATCATAAGCATCATATTCCAAGTCCAATAATGTATACCTGGTTGAATATTGCTCTTTTCCTCCCGGTTTTCTTGACTGAATAATAGTTAAGTCGTTATCAATATTAAACTCTTTATTTTGAAGGATATTCTTCAGCATAACTAAAAAATCCTTAATCTCTTTTTCTTTTGATTGTATACTTAACTTTATCAGAACCGCCTCCCGAAAATAAAGAAACACCAGACAACCGGCATATGCTTACTATCAATTGATAGTATATCAACTGTCTGATGTTTTGTCAATATATTCAGGAAAATCCAATTTTTACGGTTTACAATTCCCACACGGATCATAACCGTTTTCAATCATATACTCTCTGGTAACACCATTAAAATATACCTTGTTACTTTCTTTCATTTTTTGAACACTGGAGCAGCCCGGATAATGAAATTTCTTGCTGTTTGCGTTTCCAACATAATCCATGCCGCCGTCCCCGCGGGTGACCCCGTCATCTCCGCCCGAACTTCCCGTGAAATCAAACTCATCTCCCGGTTTCATGACATCCTCATAGGAAGCATCCTTTGCCGTGGTCACAAGCCACTGGCCGTCGTTATAGGTGACGGTGATGTCGCCGTGCAAATCGGTCCGAAGCACCACCGCTTCCGCGTCCCGAAGACGGCTCAGGGTATTGTCCGTCGGATGTCCGTACGGATTGCCCGCACCACAGGAGATAATAGCGTACTCCGGCAAAATCTCACGCAGGAACGGATACGTAGTGGCATCCGCACTTCCGTGATGCCCGACCTTCAAAAAGGTGGCCGCCAGCTTCTCTCGAGAAGAGTTTAGCACCGCCTGCTCCGCCGCACGTTCCGCGTCTCCGGTGAACAAAAACACCGTATCCCGGTATTCCACCGTCAGGATGATGGAGGTGTCGTTGCCCTCCCCCGCGGCATTCAGCCCAAGGATGGACACCTTGGCACTGCCAAGCGCATAGGTATCCCCGGCCTTTGGCACCGTGATGCCCGGCCCCTTGGTCCTTGCAAACTTTGCAAAATCCCGGAACGCATCCGAATCATATTCCGTCACCGGACAAAGCACCAGCCCCGCCCCGGCATAATTTAGGGCACCGGACAGGCCTCCCACATGATCTGCATGGGCATGGGACGCCACCACGATGTCCAGCGTGGCGATTCCGTTACGCTTCAGGTGGGAATATATCTGATTGGAGCAGCTTGCTTCACCGCCGTCAATCATCATGTAATGACCGTCGCAGGAGATGATAGCTGCGTCTCCCTGGCCGACGTCTAAGTAGGTGACGGAGAAGGTGGAAGTATCTGACTGTTGCGGCTGATTAGCGATTGGTGTCGGGGTACTCGTTGCTGTTACTTCTATAGCAGGACTATTCGGTGTCGTTGACGGAGATGTACATGCGGATAGACCGAGAAACAGCATAAGTATTAGGATTAGGATGTTTGATTTTTTAGTGTTCATTTTCTGTCCCTTTGTCATTTTTGTTTTATTTTCAGACATTTTTATTTTGCATTTTAAAACATTTTTCTTGTGTACTCTACCCCATTGTGCTATAATATTCTTAAGCAACCGTGTACAACCTCTGCTCCGCAGAGCTGGGTGGTAGCCTCCCGTACTA
>JAZQJL010000248.1:0-4492 GCA_045541595.1 Lachnospiraceae bacterium
GTTGTATCCGAAGTTCCTTCCTGCTCCTGAGACTCCCTCTCTGCCAGTTCCTGACGGATATTCTGCATAAGCATGGCACATCCGCTGCAACCAAACAACATGGCAAGAATTACAGACAGGCAGATCACCTTTCCGAATATCTTTTTCATTTTTTTGCTCCTCCTTTATGATTAGTGCTGCAGTTCAATCTTTCGAATTTGCCGCTTTGCCGTCATGTGACTGGCAATAATACCGATACTAAGGCTAAACGCTAGAGCCAACGGAATAAACTGCCGCATAATTTCTGTTCTGTCGATAAAGTTCATGGCAGAAAATACTGATTCAAATTGTTCTTTTAAGGTGCGGATTACTTCTCCGTATACCAGATACAAGATTCCCACCGGAAGAATGGAGCCCAAAATACCAATCATAGCACCCTCTACCACAAACGGGGCCCGGATAAAAAAGTCCGTCGCTCCGATAATACTCATAATGGAAATTTCTTCTTTACGCACGCTGATACCGGTAGAGATGGTTGTTCTGATTAAGAACACAGCTACCGCCACCAGTATTACAATCAGACCGATGGAAATCACCCAAAGCAGGGTTTTTATTCCGTCAAAGCTTTCTGCTATGGATTCTGAATGGTTTACCTTGCGGACATCCTCGATGGATTCCACATAGCGGACCAGAACCTCCTGCATGGAAACATCACTTAAGGATACCTCCAAAGATGCCGAATCAATCAGCGGATTATCGCTTCCAAAGGTAGCAGACAGTTCTTCATTTAAGCTCTCCTGTTTATAGGTTTCCCAGGCTTCTTCTGCAGATATATAGACAACATCTGCCACTTCTGCCCGAAGCCGGATGTTTTCTTTTATTTCCAAAATACGTTCTTCACCGGTTCCTTCATCAAAAAACACGGTGATGCCCACCAGGGACTCTGCTGATTCCACCGCATAGTTAAAATTTGCCACCACAAAGTAGAATACGCCAAGTAACAGCAGGCAGGCTGTTATGGTTCCCGCCGAAGCAAGGGAATATACACGGTTCTTCCATGTACTGCGGATACCCTGCCCCATACAGTAAAACAAGGTTCTAATTTTTCGCATATCGGTACCTTCCCTTTTCTTCGTCACTGATTACCCTGCCGTTTCTTAGGGTAATGACGCGCTTTTGCATACTGTCTACAATTTCCTGATTGTGGGTTACCACCACTACCGTAGTTCCCCTTTTGTTGATATCCTCTAACAGGTTCATGATTTCCCAGGAGTTTTTAGGATCCAGATTACCGGTCGGCTCGTCTGCCAGCAGGATTACCGGATTGTTTACCAAGGCTCTTGCCAGTGCCACACGCTGTTGTTGTCCGCCGGACAATTCCGTTGGGAAGGATTTTCTTTTATCCAGTAAGCCAACCAGGGAAAGCATTTTAGGAACCTGACGCTTAATCAGACGTTCCGGTGCCTCTACGACACGCTGTGCGAAAGCAACATTGTCATACACATTTCTGTCTTTTAATAAACGGAAGTCCTGAAATACCACACCGATGCTGCGGCGGTATTTACTTACCTGATACTTGCGCAAGCGGCCGATTTCCCGGCCTGCCACAAAAACCTTGCCCTTGGAAGGCAGAATTTCTTTTAGCATCAGACGAATCAGGGTAGACTTACCGGAGCCGCTGCTTCCTACTATAAAAACAAATTCACCCTTGTAAATACGGATATTGATGTCCTCAATTGCCGCAATACCCTTTTGATACTGCTTGGAAACATGCTCAAAAGAAATTACAGGAGCTTCAATTTTACTCATCTCTCTATTAATATCAAAATCTGCTGCCATATATTCTCTCCACAGTAATTTTGTTTTTCTTTACCATACCGCTAAAATATGTTGTTTTTATGTCAAAAAAGGCCGCCATAGGGCAGCCTTTCTTTTTTATTCTGCATTTTCCATGTATGTCATGTACTTAACAACCATGAGTGCAATCTTAAATGTAATGGCATCCTCGAACACACGCAGGTCAAGATTGGTGGTCTTTTGCAGCTTATCCAGACGATATACCAGAGTATTTCTATGTATATATAACTGTCTGGAAGTTTCGGAAACATTCAGGCTGTTCTCGAAGAACTTATTGATGGTTACCAGCGTTTCTTCATCGAACTCGTCTAAGGACTTACCGTCGAAGATTTCTTTGATAAACATCTTGCAAAGAGACATCGGCAGCTGGTAAATCAGACGACCGATACCTAAATTGGAGTAAGCAACCACGTTTCTGTCGCTATAGAAAATCTTGCCTACATCTAATGCCATCTTAGCTTCCTTAAAGGAACGGGATACATCACGGATTTCATTTACGATGGTACCGTAAGCCACATTTACCTTGGTCATTGCCTCGGTATTTAACATATCAAGAATTACCTTGGCTGTTTTATTTAAATCTTCATAGGTTTCATTTGCCTTTAACTCTTTTACAAGAATGATGTTCTTTTCATCTACGGCAGTGATGAAATCCTTTGTTTTGCCCGCAAACAGACTGCGAACGGTTTCTAACGCGTTGGTATCTTTATCATTTTTTGTTTCAATAAGAAAAACAACACGTCTTGCCTCAGTTTCGATATGAAGCTTTTTGGCACGGTTATAAATATCAACCAGCAAAAGATTATCTAATAACAGGTTCTTGATGAAATTATCTTTATCATAGCGCTCTTTATAAGCTACCAACAGGTTCTGGATCTGGAATGCCGCCAGCTTGCCTACCATGTAAACGTCGTCGCTGTCTCCTCTGGCAAGCAATACATACTCCAGCTGATGCTCATCAAATACCTTAAAGAACTGGAAGCCCTGCAATACCTGGCTGTCTGCCGGAGAATCTACAAATGCAAGTACTGCATTTTCATATACTTCTGCATTAGGAATGGTAGATGCAAGCACCTTTCCTTCTGTGTCTAAAACACAGATGTCAATTCTTGTGATTGTTTTTAAACCTTCAATTGTACTTTGTAAAATCTGATTGGATATCATAAACCCTTTTACCTCACATTCTGTGCCCCAAAAGTATCACTTGTACATATTTCTGCACTTTAACTCATTTTACCACAAATAAAAACGAAATTCAAGAATTGTTATTCGGTTCTGAGTGCTTCCACCGGATCCTTCTTTGCTGCCACTCTGGACGGAATCAGACCTGCTATTAACGTCAGTGTAACACTGATGATTACCAGGATGGTTCCACCCGCCATAGGCAGTTTGGCTACATTAGGAATTTCAGCAAAGTGATAAATTATTGCATTAATCGGAATACAAAGCAATACGGTTACTCCCACACCAAGCAGACCGGACACCAGGCCGACAATCATGGTTTCTGCATTAAATACTCTGGAAATATCCTTCTTGGATGCACCGATGCTTCGGAGAATACCGATTTCCTTAGTCCGCTCCAATACGGAAATATATGTGATAATACCAATCATGATGGAGGATACCACCAGGGAAATGGAAACAAATGCAATCAGCACATAAGAAATTACGTTAATAATGGTGCTGATGGAAGACATCATAATACCGATATAATCGGTGTAAGTAATTTTATTTGCTTCCTTACCGTCTGCCTCCATGGCATCGTTGTATTCCTGAATTTTATCTTCGATTAAATCCTTTGCCGCAAAATCAATCGGATAAATGCTGATGGTGCTTGGAGTATCCAGTTTTTCCACTCCGAACAACGCCATGTTTCCTTCATAGGTTGCTTTGGAAACCGCACTCTGAGCGTACTGTTCCATCAGCATCTGAAGTTCTTCCGGAGTCAGGGTTGCCATATATGCCTGCTGTTCCGGTGTGAGCATGCTCATATCCATGGCACTGTTCTGTGCATCTTCAGCGGCGCTGGAATCGGAAAACGGTTTGCCTGTCAAAACGTCTGTATCAGGAGTTGCCTGCTGTGCCTTTACAATATCCTGCTTTGCGGTTTCTTCAATGATATACTCCGTCAGTTCTTTGGTATAACCAACGGTTCCGGTAATAGACGTTGCAACCGCATCTGCCTTTGGACGCACAATACCAACCACTTTCAGTTCCATGGCATCGGTCAGAAGTGTTTCCAGATAAGTACTGCTTTCGGTAAAGTCTTCCCAGTGACCCAGTTCTTCATTATAGGCATAAAAATCGGTATTTAACACAATTTTATAGGTCAGATTCATCAATTCATCATACGTATAGGTTCTGCCGTCGTCCTCAATTTCCTTCGCCTGTGTAAAGTTCTCAAGCAGTGTCTGATCCTTTAAGCCAAGGGTGAACAGTGCGGTGTCCATAATATAGTTCTTCTCAGAAATGACAAAAACCAGTTCTTCCTTAGATTCCGGCCATTTACCTGCCACCACATCATACTGGGATTCTAACAATTCCTGATTATCAAGCAGCTCACAAAAAGCATCCATATCTGTGCCGCCCATAGCACTCATAGGACTCATAGAGGACATGGTATCATACATAGACATCATACTGTCCATTCCCATAG
>JAZQJL010000249.1:0-2757 GCA_045541595.1 Lachnospiraceae bacterium
GTACAGCCATAGCGATATCTCTTCCGAAAATATGATAAATAATGTCTTTTAATTCATTTCCGCCGGTAGTATGAAGCACAGTTTTTCCGTTATTCATGTATTTGAAGGAAATATCCGGTCTGGAAAGTGCCATACGTTCCATCAGTTCATTAATGTAACCGCCCTCCGTCATGGCAGTCTTTAAAAATTTCTTTCTGGCAGGCACATTATAAAACAGATTTCTTACAAGAAATGTTGTTCCGGCAGGACACCCGGCCTCCTCAAAGGCCTTTTCTTCTCCGCCTTCAATGACATAACGGCTTCCCACAAAGGCATCTTTTGTTTTTGTCAAAAGTTCCACCTGGGCAACGGCACAAATGCTGGACAATGCTTCACCGCGGAACCCTAAGCTGCCCACTGTAACCAAATCCAGGGCAGATTTGATTTTACTGGTGGCATGGCGCAAAAATGCAGTCCGGATGTCCTCTTTTTCCATTCCGCTGCCGTTATCCGTAACACGAAGCAGGGAAATACCGCCCTCTTTGATTTCCACCGTCACTGCTGTTGCACCTGCATCAATGGCGTTCTCTACCAGCTCTTTTGCCACGGAAGCCGGGCGTTCTACCACTTCACCGGCTGCTATTTGATTTATGGTTGCCTGATCTAATACATTAATCCTGCCCATTTTGGTTCCTCGTTTCTGTTATCGCTTTATTTCTTCAACATTTCCTGCAGCTCATACAATTTGTTCATGGCTCCCATCGGAGTCATTTGGGAAATATCCACCGCCTGTAACGCACGGATTACTTCTGTGTAATCGGTCACCGGTGCATCAAACAGACTTAACTGTCCCGGTGTTTCCTTTTTACCGGTCGATCCCTTTTTTGCCACCTTAGCATCATTTTCTTCCGGTTCTGTCGCGGCTGGCTTTTCTCTTAATACGCTGGTGGCATTGATATCATTTTGAGTCAGACGGTCTGCAATTTCATAGGCACGATGCAGCACATCCTCCGGTACACCGGCAAGCTTTGCCACCTGGATACCATAGCTCTTATCTGCCCCGCCCTTAATAATTTTACGCAGGAAGATAATGTCCTCTCCCTGTTCTTTTACAGCAATACAATAGTTATTTACACTGTTTAAACGGCCTTCCAGTTCCGTCAGCTCATGATAGTGAGTGGCAAAGAGTGTTTTTGCACCCAGCTTCTTTGCATCGGCAATATGCTCCACCACGGCCCAGGCAATGCTAAGACCGTCATAGGTACTGGTACCGCGACCGATTTCATCTAAAATCAACAAACTGTTTTTTGTGGCATTACGCAATATATTTGCCACTTCCGTCATTTCCACCATGAAGGTACTCTGACCGGATGCAAGGTCATCCGAAGCTCCGACTCTGGTAAAAATACGGTCCACAATGCCGATTTCAGCACATTCTGCAGGAACAAAACTGCCCACCTGGGCCATCAGTACAATCAGAGCTGTCTGACGCATATAAGTGGACTTACCGGCCATGTTCGGTCCGGTAATAATGGAAATCCGGTTGTTGTCATTGTCCAGATAAGTGTCATTTTCCACAAACATATCATTGGAAATCATCTGTTCCACCACCGGATGACGGCCGTTTTTAATATTGATGACGCCGTTCTCGTTGATGGACGGACGGACATACCGGTTCCGTTCTGCCACCAAAGCCAGGGATACATAGGCATCTGCCTTGGCTACAGCCTTGGCGGTCTGCTGGATGCGCAATACTTCATCCGCAATTTTATCCCTGATTTCCGTAAACAAGTCATATTCCAGGGAAAACAGCTTGTCCTCCGCTCCCAGAATATCCTCTTCCATTTTCTTTAATTCCGGCGTTGTATAGCGCTCCGCATTGGCTAATGTCTGCTTTCGGATCCATTCCTGCGGCACTAAATCTTTATAGGAATTGGTTACTTCTAAATAATATCCGAACACACGGTTAAATTTTATCTTTAAATTTTTAATGCCGGTGCGTTCTCTTTCTTCTGCCTCCAACGTCGCCAGCCAGTTTTTGCCTTCTGTTTTGGCAAGGCGTAACCGGTCTACTTCCTCATTGTATCCGGTTTTGATGATTCCGCCTTCTTTGATGGTCAGCGGCGGTTCCGGATCGATGGCGGCTTCAATCAGGCTTTCTATATCCTGTAACGGGTCAATTTCTTCAAAAATCTGTTTCCACTCGGCAGAATTTAACTCCTGCAACAGTACACGGATATGAGGCAGCATTTGCAGGGAATTCATCAAAGCAATCAAATCTCTCGGGTTTGCGGATTTGTAGCTGACACGTCCCATCAGGCGCTCCAAGTCATAAATAGCATCCAGATATTCCCGCATTTCTTCCCGGGTAATCACATGCCGGTTCAATTCTTCCACCGCATCCAGACGCTCTTCAATATCCTGCTTTTTAATCAGCGGCTGTTCGATAAAACTACGGAGCATACGGGCTCCCATGGCTGTTTTAGTTTTGTCCAGTACCCAAAGCAGAGAGCCTCTTTTTTGCTTTTCCCGCAGGGTTTCCGTCAGTTCCAGGTTTCTTCTGGTGGAACTGTCAATTACCATATATTTGCCCGGCAAATAAGTAAGCAGCCGCGTAATGTGGCTTAAAGAGTTTTTCTGGGTTTCATATAAATACCTGAGAACAGAACCTGCAGCAATGGTACCGATTTCAAAATCCTTTAATCCGAGACCATCGATGGTTCCGACCTTAAAGTGCTGCTTTAATTCTTTTTCACAGATTTCTTCATCAAAATACCA
>JAZQJL010000250.1:0-2634 GCA_045541595.1 Lachnospiraceae bacterium
CCAGCGGCGACGCCAGAACCAACAGTGACGGTAACGCCAACCCCGACGCCAACAGCGACTCCAGCCCCGACAGCAACGCCGAAGCCGACGGCAACACCAAAGTTGACGAAGGCTCCGGAACCGACACAGAAGGCAGAAGCAGCAAAGACAATAGAGCCACTGCAGTTTTCCAGAAAGTTTGCAGAAAAGAGTGCAGTAGATGGTGTGGAGCCATATAGCGAATGGTGGGCTTTTAATACAAATATTACTGCAGATTTATCTTCTTCTCCTGCATTGGCATATTCCCTGACTTTTTCGGATGCCACAACGTTTCCGGCAACGGAAAAGCTTCCAAAGGGGTATGATCCGGAAACGTTACTGGAGTGGGGTAAATATCCGGGACTGAATATTGATATTTTACATAAATATGGTTTTACGGGAAAGGGTGCGGTGATAGCTTATATCGACCAACCTGCACCGGAGCATGAACAGTATGACAATTTAAATCTTCATTACATAAATAATTCCGGGTCTGATAATTCCATGCATGGCCCTGCCGTGCTTTCGTTACTGGCGGGAGAGGATATTGGTACGGCACCGGAGGCAGAAGTCTATTATTATGCCCATGCGGCATGGAAAGCAGACCAGAAAACTCATGCAGAATGCCTGTATCAGATTATTGAACAGAACAAGCTGTTACCGGAGGGAGAAAAGATTACCATGGTAGGCTTTTCTGACAATATTGACCCAAGTGAAGCTAATGCGGAAGCCTTTGAAGAAGCAGCAAAGGCTTGTGAAGAGGCCGGAATTATGGTGTGGTTTTGCGGAGAATACGGGGCAATGGCCTTTCTTCCGTATTCAGATAAGAACAATTACCAAAACCTGATGACGGAACACTGGGGCGGTGGGAATCCTTCTCTGGTTTATGTACCGTCTGCCGGACGGACAACAGCGCAGACGGAGTTTGAGGGTGACTACATTTACTGGGCCAGCGGTGGTCTTAGCTGGACCATGCCGTATGTGCTGGGGCTCTACGGAACAGGGTTAGAAATCAATCCGGAGTTGACACAGGATGAGTTGAGAACGTTGCTTGTGGATACGGCATATGTAAATAACGGGATGAAAATCATTAACCCGGTGGGGTTCATTGCGGAAATATTAAAAGGGGTAGGACGAAACAAAGAAGCTAAAGCGATGCTTGCCGAAGTGGAGGCACGAACCACCTATCTGTATGCGGTGATGCCGCTGGCCGCTATGAGTGAAGAAGACAAAGCGGCAACGGAAGCATATTTGGCGACGATTACAGATGCAACGGTGCTTGTGGTAGACGCAGGCGCTTTTGCCACCGCTACAGAAATTTATGATGCCATGAAAGCCGATGCTGCGCAACGTGGCGGTACCGTGGCGGGAGTCCAGATATTTGGCACGACATCCATGGTTCCGGCATTCAACATAAAGTACAAGGTACAAATGTCGGGTGGTGTGGATGATGGCGGCATCTTTCTATCGGATTTATTTTACGGAAATTTCCGTAATGACAGTACTAAAATTGGTTCAAATTATAATGTGATGGATCACTTTGCAGAAGGATGGGATGTCACTCTGATTCCGGAATGGCCGGTAGTGCGTCTGCCGCTGAAAAAGGGAGAATATACTGCATTTTTTGAAAAGTATACAGCGTTTTGGAAGGACAATTCCCGGGAGCGCCTGGATATTGTAAACTTTTCGAACCCGATTTTCGGATCGACCAGACATATTGATGATATGGGATATTTTCTGAACCGGATGAAGGACGAGTTCCGGATGCTGGATGTTCCGATGCGGCTGTACGGAAACCTGAAGGGAGATTATCCGGTTACAACAGCCGTAAAAGGAGATTTCTCTCCGGAGAATCTGGCTCTGGAGAATTCCAAGGGTATGTCAGAATTTATTATTAATACCCATGGACAATGGAATAATATTGACCAGTGCTATTTTACCGGCGGCGAAGAGAAGAGAGAGTCCATGGTTAATATGGATACTATAAACCGCGTGTTAGAAAGCAATGTATATTACCTGGATTGCTGGACCTGTTTAAACGGTTTTGGAATGGAAGATAATCTTACCACAACCGCATTGAACGGCAACTGCCTCGGTATGTTTTCGGCTACGACCATTATTTCCAACAACGGTGTCAATTGCTTTGCTACGGTAGAAGAGATGAAAGCAAGTAATTTTTATTACTTTTATTACAATTACCTAAAGGCGCTGCATAAAGGCTCCCTGCGCCATCAGGCATTTTTCGAAGCTCAGAAGGCCTACGGAGCTGCTTTGCTGGAAGACAGTAAAAACGGAATCCGTCAGGGAGAAGGAAACTACCAGTTTAATCTGTACAATCTGTTTGCATATCATAATTTTGGTGTGATGGAGCCAAATCGTGCTGCTGCAGTTTTAGTATCGGATGGTGACATTACCATGACGGGACAAACCACGGAGCGACCGCAGGGAACAGGCCAGGTAACGGGTGGAAACCGGGAAACAGTAGCTCAGACAGCGGGAGAACCGTTGGAGGATGCCTGGGAGGTTACCTATTCTCAGAAAGAAAACTTATCATCCGGAACCTATCAGCTTCATAATTATGTTGCCCAAAAGCTGGGCAACGGATATTATCGCTTT
>JAZQJL010000251.1:0-7942 GCA_045541595.1 Lachnospiraceae bacterium
CATGGATAAGGTGCCTTACATGGTAATTGTAGGTGAGAATGAGGAGAGGCATGGTTCTGTTTCCGCAAGATGCCGTGACGCAGAAATTGAGAAACAGGAGTTGGGTGAGATGAGCCTGGAGCAGTTGGTGGGGCTGGTGAAATCGAACTGTTAAGACGGCGATGTCGCATCTGAGTTGACAAAGTTCCATTCGTACTTGGTTGATTTTTTCATCTCCATACGTTATTCTGTAGCTAGAAAAGCGTATGGAGGTGTTTTTATGACTTTGGGTAATAAGATTCAGGAGATTAGATGTGCACGTGGCATGAGTCAGGAACAGTTTGGAGAAATGCTGGGAACAACAAGACAGACGGTATCGAAATGGGAGTTGGATCAGGTGGTGCCAGATATCAGGAAAATTGTTGCTATCAGTAAATTGTTCTGTGTATCCACAGAAGAACTTTTGCTTCAGGTGACGACCTTTGAAAATGAAGGAGTACGATTCAGATGTGGTGTTTACCGGGATAGAGCGTCCGAAATTGTGGAAACGGAAAAGCTGGCACTTTGGTACTATTACAATGAAGAAAACTCTGTGTTAGGTGCGAAAGTGTATGAAGGTAGTGGCGATGTAAAGTCCTTGATTGCTGTTTGTGAACGCAAAGTAAAAGAAAAAGTAACCCGTTATGCTTTTCAGTATGAAGACGAAGCAGGTATTCGGCAATTCATTGGAAACAACGAGGAATGTAAGACATTGCTCGGAGAAACTTTTGACAGAAAGAAGCTTGATAAAATGCAATGTACAGAGCAATTTCTTGTAAATCATGGAGATGTAAAGATTCATACTGTGAAGGAGGCAGGAATCCGTCAGTGTCTGGAAGAATGGAGAAAAGGCGTGGATGCCTATGCTTTTAAAGATAACTTTTTCATCAACATTTGCACGGGAAAAACAGAATATGTTTTTCATATCCAAACGGAAAATGATAATATTTATTGCGGAATCAGTTACAATATACCGTTTGAATTAGGCCTCCGTTCCTACGGACAATTTTACAGATTACGTAATTTCGGAGACAATTCAGAACCATATTGCGGATTCCATTGCAACTTCGATTATCAGATGCCAAAGGAAGAAGATGGTGTGGATTATGTGAAATTGGGAGGAAATACAAACGGTTCTTGCGGTTATAGTTGTTGGTTTGTAAAAAGATACAATAACGAGGAAATTGTACTGGATGGCTGTGGCAAAGATGAATACATATTTCGGAGAAATGGATGGAAAGTGGAACGATTTGCTTCAGTTTAAGTGCTATAAAGACAGGAGACTTGATTTTTCGAGTCTCCTGTGCTACAATTTCCCTTGGTAACAAAATAACACAAACTAATAAGAGGTTGAGAACTTGATTATTCGCAGATAAGATTCCACGAAATGCATAGAGACAAAAGCAATAACCCACCTGTAAAGGAATGGGTGTTTCTTTGTGTGCTCTGATTATTTGCATTTTTGATGGAATTATTTTATTTGCGTGGGAGGATTCTCAGGCTCTTTTTTTGCGTGTATAGGCACTTCGAAGGATTTTCGAAGTGCCTATACACGTAATAAATGGATTGGAGGGAAGTATTATGATAAACGAAACAACACATTTCATTACATATTACCACGAGGCAGAAGTGGCTCTGGCAGAGCAGTTTAGTACACTTTTGGAGGAAAAGTACAAAGAAATTCAAGCTTCATTTCAGTTTAAGGAGGCAACACAAAAATATACGTTTCACTTGTGCAACAGCGTGGAGGAGTATATTGAAAAGACCGGAAAAACAAAGGAAGAGTATCAGGACTGGATGGTAGGTCATTCCAACATAGATACCCATACCATTTGTCTTATGTCGCCAAGTGCAAGCGCGGAAGCGGCAAATCAGGACATGAAAAAAGTGGCGGTCCACGAGCTGGTACATATGATGTTTGACGATGCCACCGGTGTAGCGGAAGATGATACTGAAAGTTGGATTGCGGAAGGAATTGCCATTCTTTATGCGGAGCAGACAGACCTAAATTATGTCAGCAAGACGGAATATCCAAAACTTGCCGAACTGATTGGATTTGATAATTTTGTGGATAACGGCGGGTATGATTATGCCGGGATTTATGTGTGGTATTTTATCAAACAATTTGGATTTGAGAAATATTTGGAGGTGTACTGCGGGGAACGCGAGTGGCAAACATTGATTTATGATGGGTTTGAAGAAGAGGCAATAGTAGACTTCATAAAAGAGAAACAAGAGAGACAGTAGCAATTCAATAAATAAATTTGAAAAGGAGAATCATAATGATTATTTTCACAAGACCGGAAATGAACAAAAAGACAATGATTTTATAAACAATCCGGTAACAAATTTGTGCTACCGGATTGTTGGAACAGGAGAGAATATGGCACAAATTGAAATAAAGGATATGACATTTTATTACGATGATTTTTATCATCCGGTATTTGAACATTTAAACGTAAATTTAGACACAGACTGGAAAATGGCACTGGTGGGCAGAAACGGACGGGGAAAAAGTACGCTGTTAAAGCTGCTTTCAGGAAGTCTGACGCCTTCTTCCGGGGAAATAAAGCGAAGCGGTACGGTATCTTATTTTCCATACCTTTACGATGCGTCCTTTACCAAGGCGATGGATGTGGTGAAGGAGTGCATTGGGGGACTGCGGACGCTGGAACTAAAGCTGCAGGAACTGGAAGAGGCATTTTGCAACGAACAAGATGCGGACAGTACCGTCTATTATGAACTGCTAAATCAATACCTTGAACTGGACGGTTATGCCATGGAAAGCAAAATCTACAAAGAGTTATCCCAAATGGGACTTTCAGAAGTACTTTTGGAGCAGGACTTTGATACGCTGTCCGGCGGTGAGCAGACCTGCATGTTAATTATTGCATTGTTTCTCAGAAAAGATACCTTTGTACTCTTGGATGAGCCCACCAATCATCTGGATGTGGGAAAGAAAGAGCATCTGAAGGAATATCTAAAAAAGAAGAGGGGGTATATCATTGCATCTCATGATACGGCGTTTTTGGATGCGGTGTGTGACCACATTCTTGCCATTAACAAGGCGGATATTTCCATAGAGCAGGGAAACTATTCTACCTGGCGTAACAACATGGAGCTGAAGGAACAGTTTGAACTGAGAACAAGAGAAAAACTGGAGCATGAAATCAGTCAGTTGGAGCGGCAATCCAAACAGACCAGAGCCTGGTCTAATATCGGAAACAAGCAGAAATACCCTTTTGCAGGCCATTTCAGGACCAATGGAACCAGAGCCTACATGCGGCAGGCAAAGGCGGCAGAGCAGCACATTCAGGAGAATTTAGCTGAGAAAAAGCAACTACTCCGCAACATGGAAGAAGAACGGAAGTTACATATTACACAGGAGAAGCCACAGCGGGACTGCCTCCTAATGGCAGACCACGTGACCTTTTGTTACGATGGAGCAACGAAACCTGTACTGGAGGATGTAACCCTGCACATTTATCCGGGAGATAAAATCTGGCTGCGGGGGAAAAACGGTGCGGGGAAGACCACGCTGTTAAAGCTTCTGGCAGGAAGGCTTTCATCAAAGGGAATCCGAAGAAGGGGCGGAATATCGATTGCTTATATCACACAGGAGCCAACAGAACGAAGCGGGGATGTAAAAGAGGGAATTCAGGCAGATTATCGCAGATTCAAAGAACTTTGCATGCTCTTTGATGTACCGCCGGACTTTGAACGCCGTCCGTTGGAAACTTTAAGCAGCGGAGAATTAAAGAAAGTAGATATTGCAAGATCTTTGGCAGAGCATCATCAGATCCTGTTTTTAGACGAGCCCCTAAACTATATGGATGTGCAGTTTAAAGCCCAGTTGGAGGCCGCCCTGTCCGGGGAAGAACTGACGCTGGTGTTTGTGGAGCACAATGAAGAATTTGGAGAACGGGTAGCAAACCGGGTAATAGAGCTGTAGCCTTCCGGGATAATTCAAACGCATACCTGTAGGATTATTTACGAGGACGGAATTCACCGGATGCATTATAAAAAAATAAATTTATGTGATATTTTCCTTTGCTTATACGTTCATTAAGTGAAGGGCCTTTCGAAAGATGGAGGATTAAATTGGACGCAAGAGAGTATGAGCTGATAACAACAATATATTTGGATGATGTATACCGGGTTGCCTTAAGTGGCTGCAGAAACTACGCTGATGCAGAGGATGTGGTGCAGAACACCTTTATCAAGCTATGGGAGCGGCAGGAACCGTTTGAAGACATGGAGCATGTGAGAAAATGGCTGATTCGGGTTGCGGTAAATGAGTGCCACAGCCTGTGGCGCACTCCATGGATGAAGAAGACCGCCTATCTGGAGGAACTGAAAAAGGAACCGTCCTTTTCCATGGGAGAGCGCAGCGAATTGTTTTACGCGGTATTGAATCTTCCGGTAAAATACCGGCAGGTAGTGCATTTGTATTACTTTGAAGAATATAGTGTGAAGGAAATTGCAAAGCTTGTAAAACTCTCAGAAACAGCAGTACAGACAAGACTCCTCAGAGCAAGAAAAAAACTGAAGGAAGCATTGAAGGGAGCATGGAAATGAACGAAGAAAAACAGAATCAAACCTATTATCAGGAAACCTTTCGTGAGGTACATGCCCCACAGAATCTGGCAGAAAGGTTGAGAAATATGGAAGCAGTAAAAAATAAGAAAAAAACAAATTCCGTGGCAAAAGGGTTTGCTGTAGCTGCTATAGCTGCGGTGGTTTTGTTTGCGGGAAGTAATGTGGTTGCTTATGCGACAACCGGAAGCACCTGGGTGGAGACCGTGATGGAAGAGTTTATGAGACCGGGTGTAGATTTGATTGTAGAAGAGGATCGGGTATGCATTGTAGATGGCGACAAGGTAATTGATGTTACGGAGGAGCTAAAGAATACGGGCAGTGTTCAAGGAACCTATGAAACCGAGGACTGCATCAAGGAATATAAGGTCTATATCAAAGGCGGTCAACATCATTTGGATGTGAAGTATCACTATAAAGAAAAAGCAAAGGAAAATGAATTCAGACCGGTGCAGTCAGGAATGGTGGTTGCAGGCGCTCCAACCCCAACCCCAACTCCGGAACCGTAAAACGTACACGCTCCCTGTCAGGAAGTATCTTGACAGGGAGTTGTTTTTTGGTATAATAATTAAGAACTTAATTATTATTTAATCATATAAAGGAGTACTTCATGGAACGAAAACGGACTTTAATGATGGCCATGGCACGTACCCGCCGGGCCTGGAATAACCATGTCAAAGAAGTTGCCCATTCCATCGGCATTCCGGATTCTTACCGGATGGTCATTTCCTATCTGAGCCGGAATCCCGGAGCAAACCAGCGCAATATTGCGGAATTTGCGGATGTAACTACGTCAGCCGTAAATCAGACGGTGAAAAGTATGTTGGAGGAGGGGTACCTTCGCAAAGAAACGGACGAATGTGATAAGCGTCATTCCAAGTTGTTCTTAACAGAAAAGGGCGAGGCAGTCGGAAAGAAGCTTAGAGAGCGGCTGAGTGCTTCCGATGAGGTCATTACGGAATTTGTGACTCCGGACAAAGAAGAGGAACTTATCGCACTCATGGACAAAATAACAGAATGCATACGGAGGGACCTGACATCATGCTGAAATACTTGAAAAAATATTGGTTTTTCTGCCTGCTTGCTCCATTATTTATGGTGGGCGAGGTGGCAATGGATCTGATTCAGCCGGATATGATGGCTGATATCGTGGACAATGGTGTATTGAAAAGTGACATTGCCCTGATTATTAACATTGGTATTAAAATGATTTTAACCGTGGTGCTGGGGGGATTCTGCGGCATTATGTGCGGCGTATTTGCCAACATTGCTGCCCAGGGCTTCGGTAATGATTTGCGTAAGGATTTATTCGCAAAAATTATGAACCTGTCCTTTCAGCAGACCGACAAAATTTCCACCGGTTCCCTGGTAACCCGTCTTACCAACGACGTCACCCAGGTACAGAACATGGTCATGATGGCGGTCCGCGGTTTTGTGCGAAATACCGTTATGTTTTTGGGCGGTATTTTTATGCTGTACCGGCAGTCGCCAAAGTTTGCGCTGGTGGCAGCCTGCGGTCTGCCCTTTGTGGTGTGCTTTGTGTTCTTTTTCCTGCGCAAGGCCTCCCCTTTGTTTGCTATTGTACAGAAGAAGCTGGACGGCATCAATAATGTGATGCAGGAAACGGTGGCCGGTGCCAGAGTAGTAAAGGCTTATGTAAAAGAAGAGTATGAGCTGAGCCGTTTTGACGACGCCAATGATGCTCTTTGCACGGAAAACCTTCGGGTACAGACGTTGCTTGCTTTCATGAGCCCTTGCATGAACATTGTGCTGAATCTTTGTGTGGTTGCAGTGATTTTGGTGGGTGGTTACACCGTAAAAGCAGGGGGTACCATTACTCCGGGTAATACCATGGCCGCCATTACATATCTTGCCCAGATTCTTCACGGTATCACCTTTATGGCGAATATTTTCCAGACCTTCAGCCGTGCCAAGGCATCCGCGGACCGTATCAATGAGGTGCTGAAGAGTCCGGATATCATTACAGACGGTAACGGCGGGGAAGTACAGACGACAGAAACATCGGTGAATAAAGGTACCATCGAGTTTAAGGATGTCAGCTTTGCTTATCCGGAAAGTGACGGCCAGTGCGTATTAGAGAATATTTCCTTTAAGGTAAATCCGGGGGAAACCCTGGCAATTATCGGCGCCACCGGCAGCGGTAAGAGTTCGCTGGTACATTTGATTCCGCGGTTCTATGATGTAACCGAGGGTGAAGTGCTGGTAGACGGCGTGAACGTAAAAGAGTATGCGTTAACCGATTTAAGAGAAAAAATTGCGATTGTTTTGCAGAAAGCAGAACTGTATTCCAGAAGCATTGAAGAAAATATTAAGTGGTCAAAAAACGACGCCACTCCTTGGGAAATCAAGAAGGCAGCGGAAATTGCCCAGGCAGACGGTTTTATCTGTGATAAGTCCTACGGCTACTACACCCAGGTGACCGAGGGCGGCCATTCCCTGTCCGGCGGTCAGAAGCAGAGGATTTCCATTGCAAGAGCAATCCTGAAAGAGCATGAAATTCTTATTTTTGATGATTCTACCAGTGCGTTGGATTTAAAGACGGAGGCGGCCTTCTATCAGGCGTTACAGAAGGACCATCCGGACGTAACAAAGATTATCATCGCCCAGCGTATTGCTTCCATCAAGGGAGCAGACCGCATTGCGGTGCTGGACAACGGAGGTATTTCGGCCATCGGAACCCATGAGGAACTGATGCAGACCTCCGATATTTACCGTGACATTTACAAATCACAGCTGAAGGAAGGGGGAGAAGAATAATGCTTGAGAATAAGAACCTTCCAAAAGGCTTTGAAAAAGCTCCTGCACAGGAAGCGGTGCAATATAAAACCGGAGGAGCGTCCGGTAGCCAGGCACCGACCACGGTGAATTTCCGCGGCAGACCGGGCGGACCGGGTCGTGGCATGGGGCAGACCGTGGAAAAGGCAGAAAACATAAAAGGTACGTTGGCGCGGTTGCTGCAGTATTTCCAAAAGGCGAAGAAGCTTTTGGTACTGTTGCTGGTATCGGTGGTTGGTGTTACCCTGGCCGGCCTGTTTGCGCCGTCGCTGCAGGGAACGGCCATCGACTCCATTGCGGAGAAAGAATGGGATACGTTACGGACCTGCGTGATTGTGTTACTGGTGGTTTATCTGGCAAATGTATTGTTTACTCTGGCGCAGTCCTTGTTAGCGGCGCGGTTAAGCCAAAGTATCGTCAAGCAGATGCGCCACGACCTGTTTAAGAAAATCGACTATTTGTCCATCAAATATCTGGATACCCACTCCAACGGCGATATCATGAGTCGTATGACCAACGACGTGGAAAATGT
>JAZQJL010000252.1:0-2584 GCA_045541595.1 Lachnospiraceae bacterium
CGGGCTACGGTACCGTTTGCCAGAAGCTCTTTTGCACGACTGATTAATTCTTGCATCTTACATCCCCCAATCTTACATTCTTACCAAGAGAATAAATCTTCTCTACGAACTCGTTCATGGTCTGAGAGAACTTCACACCTTCCGCAGCAGATACCCATTCCACACGGGTACGGCCGTTTTCCACGCCCATGTAATCCAGCATGGAGAACAGAAGGGTCATTCTTCTTCTTGCATAGTAGTTACCTGTGCTGTAGTGACAGTCGCCCGGATGGCATCCGCACATGATGACACCGTCAGCGCCCTTTTCAAATGCTCTTAAGATGAACATAGGATTAACACGACAGGAACAAGGCACACGGATAATCTTTACGTCAGCAGGGTACGCTAGACGGCTGCTGCCGGCAAGGTCAGCGCCCGCATAACTACACCAGTTACAGCAGAACGCTACAATTTTCGGTCTGAATTCTTCATTGTTTATCGACATATTGCATCTACCTCCGCTATAATCTGTCTGTTAGAGAAGCCCTGTAAATCCATAGCGCCGGAAGGACAGGTTACGGTACATGCACCACAACCCTGACACAGTGCGTTGTTTACTACTGCCACGCGGCGGGTTTCACGGATACCGTGGTCGTTTACTTCCTTCTCTTCGTAGGAAATTGCACCGTAAGGACATACGTTAGCACAGCCGGAACAGCCGTTACAAAGCAGTTCATCTGCCTTTGCGGTACATGGGTTTGTCATTAACTTATCCTTTGCCAGTAAGCCGATGGCCTTAACTGCAGCAGCGCCGGCCTGGGCAACGGTTTCAGGAATATCCTTTGGTCCCTGGCAGACACCGGATAAGAATACACCCGCAGTCGGGGATTCTACCGGACGAAGCTTTGGATGCGCTTCTGTCAGGAAGTTGTTTGTATCAATACTTGCAGTAAGCATGGTTGCAATCTGTCTTACGGATGGTTCCGGTTCGATGGCGGTTGCTAAAACTACCATGTCTGCTTCCTTTAAAATCTGCTTGTTATCAAGAAAATCGGAGCCCTGAACTAACAGCTTGCCATTTGGCTGCGGAATAACCTTACCAACCTGACCCTTAACATAATTTACACCATACTCTTCTACTGCTCTTCTGTAGAATTCGTCGAAGTTCTTACCAGGGGTACGAACGTCAATGTAGAATACGGTTACATTTACATCCGGATACTTATCGCGGATTAACATGGCATGCTTTGCAGTGTACATACAGCAAATCTTGGAGCAGTAGCTCTTACCTCTGTTATCGGAGCAACGGCTGCCTACACACTGGATAAATACCATTTCATGTGGGTGCTTGCCGTCGGATAAACGTTCTAAGTGACCCTTGGTAGGACCTGCTGCGTTCATGATACGCTCTAACTCTAAGGAAGTAATAACGTCCTTGCTCTGGTTGTATGCATATTCATCGTAGTTATCCAGCTTGATGGTATCAAAACCGGTAGCCACAACAATAGCGCCGTACTTCTGGGTTACGATTTCATCCTGCTGTGTATAATCGATAGCGCCTGCCTGACAAACCTTTTCGCAGACACCGCACTTGCCGGTCTTAAACTTCATACATGCGTCTCTGTCAATAACCGGAACGTTTGGAATTGCCTGTGCAAATGGTGTGTAAATTGCGCTTCTTGTATTTAAACCGCGGTTGAATTCGCTTGGAGCCTTCTTAGAAGGACACTTTTCCTGACAAACGCCGCAACCGGTACACTTGTTAGCGTCCACGCTTCTTGCTTTCTTTCTGATATCTACGGTAAAGTCGCCAACGAAGCCGGAAACCTTTTCTACTTCACTATATGTATAAATAGTGATCTTTTCATGGGCCGCAGCCTCTACCATCTTAGGGGTAAGGATACATGCGGAACAGTCAAGAGTCGGGAATGTCTTATCTAACTGGGACATTCTGCCGCCGATACTTGGGGTCTTTTCTACGATATCAACCTCATATCCTGCATCTGCAATATCAAGGGCAGTCTGGATACCGGCGATACCGCCACCGATTACCAGGGCACGCTTTGTTACACGGCTTTCACCCGGGAAGAGCGGTGCATTTAAATTTACCTTTGCAATTGCTGCTCTTGCAAGGATAACTGCCTTCTCTGTAGCCTCTTCCATATCCTTATGAATCCAGGAACAGTGCTCACGGATATTGGCAATTTCCACCATATACGGATTTAAGCCCGCACGTTTTGCTGCAGTACGAAAGGTATTCTCATGCATACGTGGGGAACAGGAACATACAACAATACCTGTCAAATTCTTTTCTTTAACTGCTTCTGCAATCTTTGCCTGGCCTGCTTCGGAACACATATACTGATAATCCTCTGCATGTACCACGCCCGGTTCCATCTGAACCTTTTCTACTACTTTCTTAACGTCTACCGTAGCCGCAATATTACTACCACAGTGGCAGACAAAAACCCCTATTCTCTGCATTACGGCTTACCTCCTGTATCTTCTGAATGCACTCATAAGTAACTGCTGTGGAAGGTCTTCATCCAGCAGTTCCGGAATTTCTTCCGGTGCAAGACCTGTCTGACCCTTCTGACGGATTACC
>JAZQJL010000253.1:0-2948 GCA_045541595.1 Lachnospiraceae bacterium
GTTTCCGGATCACCAAAACGTGCGTTATACTCTAATACACGTGGACCGTTTGGTGTGAGCATAAGACCAAAGAAAATAATTCCCTTAAATTCTCTTCCTTCTGCTGCCATCGCATCTACGGTTGCCTGATAAATATACTTCTTACAGAACTCATCTACTTCTTTGGTGTAGAACGGGCTTGGAGAGAAGGTTCCCATACCGCCGGTATTTAAGCCCTGGTCGCCGTCTTTGGCGCGCTTGTGGTCCTGAGCACTGGTCATGATACGGATGGTCTTTCCGTCTACGAAGGATAACACGGAAACTTCACGGCCGGTCATAAATTCTTCGATAACAATACGGTCTCCCGCAGAACCGAACTGCTTGTCGGTCATCAGGGATTTTACGCCATCCTTTGCCTCTTCTAATGTATTGCAAATAAGTACGCCCTTACCAAGAGCAAGGCCGTCTGCCTTTAATACAATTGGAAGCTTTGCTGTTTCCAAATATGCTAATGCTGCTTCCGGAGAATTAAATACTTCGTAAGCAGCCGTAGGAATATTGTACTTCTTCATCAGGTCCTTGGAAAATGCCTTGGAACCCTCTAAAATAGCCGCATTTTTTCTTGGGCCGAATACTTTTAAGCCTCTTGCTTCGAATACGTCAACCACACCTGCTACCAGCGGATCGTCCATACCGATCACAGTTAAATCAATCTTCTTTTCTTCTGCAAAATCAGCTAACTTTTCTAATTCCATGGCGCCGATGTTCACGCACTCCGCATACTCTGCAATTCCTGCGTTGCCCGGTGCACAATAAATCTTTTCTACCTTCTTGCTCTGCGCAATTTTCCAGCAAATGGCATGTTCTCTGCCGCCGCTGCCGACTACCAAAATTTTCATATTAAATCTCCTTTACCCACGCCTTACCGTCTTCCATAACAACTCTGCCGTTTGCAATGGCATCAATGGCCTGCGGAAGAATCTCCCACTCTGCCTCTACCATAACGCGCTTCTGCAGCACCTCTGCAGTATCGCCCTGCTGTACATAAACTGCCTTCTGCAGAAGAATCGGACCGGTATCGGTTCCTTCATCCACAAAATGTACCGTAGCGCCGGTTACCTTGTTGCCACGGGCAAGCACTGCCTCGTGAACTTTGAGTCCGTAATATCCGGTACCGCAAAAAGACGGAATCAGGGACGGATGAATATTGATTAAACGGTTTCTGTATTCTGCAATGAGTGCCGGCGGAATAATCACTAAAAATCCTGCCAAAACCACTAAATCCGGGTTGTATTTTTTTACACCGGTAAGAAGTGCCTCATTAAATAATTCTCTGTTTTCAAACTGCTTTGGAGAAATGCATTCTGCAGGAATCCCCGCATTGGCTACACGTTCCAGGGCATAGGCATTTGCATTGTTGCTGATTACCGCCGCAATCTTTGTGTTGGTCACAGACCCATCTGCAATTTTGTCCATAATCGCCTGAAGATTTGTTCCTCCGCCGCTTACCAAAACAACAATATTTAGCATACGGTTACACCCTTTTCGCCTTCTTTAACTTCTCCGATAATGTACGCTGTTTCACCTGCTGCCGTAAGTAAGTTTACTGCCTTGTCAGCATCTGCCTTATCTACAGCAACAATCATACCAAGACCCATGTTATAGGTATTGTACATCATCTGCTCCTCAATGTTGCCGTCCTTTGCCAGCATCTTAAATAATGCAGGAACTTCGTAGCTGTTCTTATTTACAACTGCATGAACGCCGTCCTTTAACATTCTTGGAATATTCTCGTAGAAGCCGCCGCCGGTGATGTGGCTGCAAGCCTTTACCTTAACGTTGCCTGTCTTTAAGGAAGACAGTGCCTTTACATAAATCTTGGTTGGTGTAAGAAGAGCTTCGCCCAGAGACTTGCCAAGGCACTCATGGTAAACTTCCAGAGCCTTTCTTTCCATTGGGAATACCTTACGTACCAAAGAATAGCCGTTACTATGTACACCGGAGGAAGCAATACCGACTAAAACGTCACCGGCCTTGAGGTCAGCACCGGTAATCATTTCATCCTGATCAACAATACCTACAGCAAAACCGGCAAGGTCGTACTCATCTTCCGGATAGAAACCAGGCATTTCTGCTGTTTCACCACCGATAAGAGCAGCGCCTGCCTGCTTACAGCCTTCTGCCACACCGCTAACGATGGTAGCAATCTTTTCAGGAATATTCTTACCACAAGCAACATAGTCAAGGAAGAATAATGGTTCACCGCCGGCACAAGCCACGTCATTTACACACATAGCAACACAGTCAATACCGATAGTGTCATGCTTGTCCATAATAAATGCCAGCTTTAACTTTGTACCAACACCGTCTGTTCCGGACAGTAAGGTTGGTTTTTTCATATTCATGAACGGGGCAAGGGAAAATGCTCCGGAGAAACCGCCGAGACCGTTTAAAACTTCACTTCTCATTGTTCCCTGTACGTGCTTCTTCATCAGTTCCACTGCCTTGTAACCTGCTTCAATATCAACTCCGGCTTTCTTGTAATCCATGATAATCCTCCTATTTGTTTGTGAGATAATCTTTTTACTTCTGTTTGCTTGTTATCGTTCACACATGCTCAAAAATCCAAACAATAACAAGCTTTGTCCTCATTCTATCATAAAACTTCAAGATTTCCTATCCCTAATTTGTTTGAAAATATTAATTTCATTGATAAGATTTACTTATTACCTTATGAGAAAAAGTAACAAATGCCCTGCCTAGTTTTCTTCCGTCAACATTTCTTCCACAATTTCTGCCGCACATCGAACCATCTCCGGGCAAATTGACTTAAATATACCTAACTCCCTGCACATCTCCAATTCTCCCGGTTTTGACAAATCACGTCCCAAGAGTTCCCGGCACACAACCGTACTTTTTTTCTCAATAAAACGGTCCATAAATTCTTCCGCTTTCTGGTGTGCACGCTC
>JAZQJL010000254.1:0-4319 GCA_045541595.1 Lachnospiraceae bacterium
CAATATTGTGGGCATGTTTTATATCATGGCCCTGTTGTTCCTGGTAAAGGAAATCAATATTTCCCGATTGTTCCTGGCAGTGTTCTTCCTGATGAATGTATTCCTGGAGCTTTTGTACCGCTTCGTGCTTCGCAGAACCCTGCGGAAGCTTCGCAAGGAAGGCTACAATATCAAGCACGTGATTTTGGTGGGATACAGCCGTACCACGGAAGGCTTGATTGACCGTATGATGGCACACAGCCAGTGGGGATATCATGTCATCGGTATTTTAGATGATTCCATGGAAATCGGTACAAGATATAAAGGAATTCCGGTGATTGGTCCGCTATCAAGCCTGGAGCAGCAACTGGAAAAGTACGATTTGGATGAAATTAATATTACCATGAGAATGGATGATTATGCCCGCCTGGCGGAAATTGTGGCAATGTGCGAAAAGAGCGGTGTCCATACCAAATTTCTGCCGGACTATCAGGATATCATCCCAACGATTCCCTATATGGAGGATCTGGAGGGTCTTCCGGTGGTACACATCCGTAAGGTGCCGTTGTCTTCCAGCGAACTGAACCGTTTCATTAAACGGAGCATGGATTTAATTTTGGGGACCATTGCCCTGTTGATTGCTGCCATTCCGATGTTAGTTGTGGCAATTATCATAAAATGTACCTCCAAGGGCCCGATCTTTTACGCCCAGAAGAGAGTCGGCTTCCGTAACAAGGAATTTATGATGTATAAGTTCCGCTCCATGGAAGTGCAGGAAGAAAGTAAAGAGAAAACAGCATGGACAACCTTTAAAGACCCGCGGGTTACCCCGATCGGCAAGTTTATCCGCAAAACGAGCATTGATGAACTGCCGCAAATCTGGAACGTTCTGAAAGGCGATATGAGCCTGGTGGGACCAAGACCGGAGCGTCCGTTCTATGTAGAGAAATTTAAAGAAGAGATTCCGAGATATATGGTAAAGCATCAGGTCCGTCCGGGTATGACGGGCTGGGCCCAGGTCAACGGATACCGGGGAGACACCTCCATCCGCAAACGTATTGATTATGACTTATATTATATCGAAAACTGGACTCCGGGCTTTGACCTTCTGATTATGTTTTTGACGGTGTTCAAGGGATTCATCAACAAAAATGCGTATTAAACGCTAAGCTTATAGAAATGAGGAATATTTAATGACTGACGATATTAACAAGACAGAAGACAAGCAGGATAACTACGAGGAAATTTGTTATATTTGCCGCCGGCCGGAGAGCAAGGCGGGAAAAATGATGAAGCTGCCTACCGATATTTGCATTTGTGCCGAGTGTATGCAGAAAACCTTTGATGCGATGAATAACAACCCGTTTCCGATGGGAGGCATGGACATTTCGGCGTTTTCTCCATTTATGTTCGGGGGAGAAATGCCAAGAAACCAGAAGGTTAAGAAAAAGCAGCCAAAGGAAAAACCTGCAGAGGAAGAAGCAGAGGCACAAGAAGGCGTGTTTGACATCCGCAATTTAAAGCCGCCTCACAGAATCAAGGCGGAACTGGACGAATATGTCATTGGCCAGGAAAAGGCCAAAAAAGTAATGTCCGTGGCGGTGTACAATCATTATAAGCGTGTATATGATAAGTCGGAGGACGGTATCGAGTTAGAGAAGTCCAATATGCTGATGCTTGGTCCGACCGGCAGCGGCAAAACGTATCTGGTAAAAACTCTGGCAAAGCTTCTTAATGTGCCCCTGGCTATTACGGATGCCACTTCCTTAACGGAGGCCGGTTACATCGGTGATGACGTGGAAAGCGTGCTTTCCAAGCTCCTGGCAGCAGCAGACAATGATGTGGAAAAGGCGGAACGGGGTATTGTATTTATTGATGAAATCGATAAGATTGCCAAGAAGCGCAACGCCCACAGCCGTGACGTCAGCGGCGAATCCGTGCAGCAGGGATTACTAAAACTTTTGGAAGGTGCCGAGGTGGAGGTTCCGGTGGGAGCATCCAGTAAAAATGCCATGGTGCCGATGACTACCATTGATACCACCAACATTTTGTTTATCTGCGGCGGAGCATTCCCGGATTTGGAAAATGTGGTGAAGGAACGTTTAACCAAACAGTCTACCATGGGCTTTACCGGCGAATTAAAGGACCGTTTTGACGGGGACAAAAATCTGCTGGCTCAGGCAACGGCGGCAGACCTTAGAGAATATGGCATGATTCCTGAATTTATTGGCCGACTGCCGGTGCTGTTTGCCCTCAGTCCATTGGATAAAGAGATGTTAATCCAGATTCTCAGAGAGCCGAAAAATGCGATTTTAAAGCAGTATAAAAAACTGCTGGCCATGGATGAGGTGGATCTGGTATTTGATGACGGTGCTTTAGAAGCTATTGCGGAAAAGGCCATGGAAAAGGATACGGGTGCCCGTGCCCTTCGCGCCATTATCGAGGATTTGATGTTAGACATCATGTATGAAATTCCAAAGGACGATGCCATTGGAAGGGTAACCATTACAAAGGATTATATTGCAAATAACGGAGCACCGATTATTGAAATGCGTACCGGAGCTACTCCGTTGCTTTCCGGCGAATAACATAGGCTAGAAACAGAAGAACTCTCATATCTTGTAAAAAAGGTATGGGAGTTTTTTATGCCGGAATTTGAAGACTGCCGGATGCGGATTTTGTCCAATGATTATGCGGATGAAATCGCCGGTTACTACGGAACGATAAACCTGCTTTCCGGGGAGGAGTGCTACCAGCTGGTGAATGAAGACTTTGCGATAGCCCACAATCCGCGAAAGGAAGCGCAGGAAAGGGATGTCAGGGCAGTGTCTTTTTTTACGCCCTACTGCTTCGGATTATCTCAGCAGGAAAACCTGGAGGCCATCGGGGTAAGCCGGGTGCGCCGGATTCCGGGATTTGATTACCGGGGCAGTGGAATTATTATCGGATTTGTGGATACGGGGATTGACTATACTCATCCGGCGTTTGTGGAGGCCGACGGAAGAAGCCGGATAACCACCATTTGGGACCAGGGCGACCAGTCCGGAACTCCGCCGGTAGGCTTTGCTTACGGTACGGAATTCGGACGGGAGGAAATTGCGGCGGGAACCGCACCAAAGGATGAAAACGGACACGGGACGTTTCTGGCGGGTGTTGCCGCAGGGAAAGAGGACCGGGAAAATGAGTTTGCCGGAGTGGCAACCTCGGCGGAGCTTGCGGTGGTGAAATTAAAGGAGGCAAAGCGCTATCTGAAGGAGTACTATTGCATGCCGGAGGGTGCAGTGGCGTTCAGTGAGGCGGACATTATGATGGGAGTACGGTATTTACTGGAATATGCCGCGAAGCAGGAAAAACCGTTGGTACTTTGTCTTGGCCTTGCCTGTAGTCTTGGCAGCCACCGGGGAACGATCCCCTTGTCGCTGTACCTGAACAGTTTGGCATACCGGCCGGATGTGTGCCTGATAACGGCAGCGGGAAACGAGGGGAATGCAAGACATCATGCCAGGTTAAATTTGACGGAAAGCCAGAAAGAAACGGAAATTTTTGTGGGAAGTCGCGGCAGCGGTTTTACCGCAGAAATTTTTGCGGAGGCCATTGCTGAGCTGAGTCTGCGGATTATTTCCCCGGCCGGGGATGAAACTCCCTTTGTGGGAAGTGGTTTCACCGGGGTGGAGGAATTTCTGTTTTTATTTGACCGCAGTATGGTTTATGTGGAGCGGGAAAGCCTGATGCGCACCGGAACCATGCAGCGGATTCGACTTCGGATGGAACGGCCTGCTCCGGGAATCTGGAGACTGGAATTTGGACGGAGTGAGTCGGCATCCGAGTTGGATTTGTGGCTTCCTATCAGCGAATTTTTAGACACGGAAGTTTACTTTTTGGAATCTGATGCAGAGGTAACTTTGTGCGAACCGGCCAATGCGCCTTTACTTCTTTCAGTTGGCGGATCTGTCACGGGAAATAACGGGCTGGCTCCTTTTTCCGGTCGGGGATTTACTGCGGATGGATTAAATCAGCCGACACTTTTAGCTCCGTCCGTGAATGTGCAGGGTCCCTTTGCCGGCGGGGGCTATATTGTCAAAAGCGGAACAAGCATCGGGGCGGCCTATACGGCGGGAACGGTGGCGCTGTTTTTGGAATATATAGAGGAATACCGCCGTACCGGGGCGGCAGCACCTATGGATACGGTGTTGCTTCGGAATTTGTTCTCCCTGGGGGCAGTCAGGGAAGAGGGAGCCAAATATCCTTCTCCGGCCTACGGTTATGGTTTGCTCAACCTGTATGGGGTATTCGAGTTTTTAAGAAACCTGTAATAACGGTAACTTTTGTTTGACAAGTTC
>JAZQJL010000255.1:0-18949 GCA_045541595.1 Lachnospiraceae bacterium
ACACCATCGGCGGTAACTCCTGGAGACTGGTTGGCCAGTGGCTGGAATGGCAGTTTGACGTAGCAGAGAGCGGCTACTATGAAATTGCGCTCCATGACAAGCAGAACTTCAGCCGTGGCGTTGCCGTTTCCAGACGTATCACCATCGATGGCAAGGTTCCGTTTGCAGAATGGAACAATTACGAATTTAACTATGAACAGAACTGGAGAACCGACGTCCTCAGTGACGTGACCGGCGAACCGTTTAAGGTTTATTTAGAGGCAGGTACCCACACCATCCGCATGGAAAACGTATTGGGTGACTTCTCTGAAATCGTTGGTCTGGTGGAAGACGCGGTTTTGCAGTTAAACGATATTTACCGCAGTGTTATCAAGGTAACCGGTGTTGCTCCGGATACCTTCCGAGACTACCAGATTGAAGCCACCCTTCCGGAGTTAAACGGAAAGCTGATTCAGGCAAGAGATATTATCGACCTGGCATTAGAAAAATTAGAGGTGGTTGCCGGTAAAAACTCCGATAAGAAGACGGTTCTTCTTACCATGAGAGACCAGCTGGATGACATTATCGAAGATAACGAATACATCGTTCGTGTCATCGGTTCCTTCAAGGTAAATGTCCGTGCCTGCGGTAACTGGATTACTCAGGTCATCAGTCAGCCACTGGCATTAGACTGTATTACGGTATACTCTCCGGATGCAAAACCGGAAGAGAGAAAAGCCGGTTTCTTTGGCGGTCTTGCACATGAAGTAAAGAGACTGTATTACTCTTTTGTTATTGATTATAACAACATCGGTAACGTATCCACCGATGAAGATACAGCGGTTCTGACCCTTTGGGTTGGTTCCGGCCGTGACCAGGCAAACGTAATTAAATCCTTAATCGACGAAACCTTTACCAATAAGACCGGTATCAGCGTAAACGTACAGCTGGTTGACATGAACACCCTGTTAAAGGCAAAGCTGGTTGGCGAAGGTCCGGACGTGGCGATTCAGGTGGCAAATACCAACGGTGCTGCCGGTGCCGTATTATTCACCGGTAATGATACTCCGGTAAACTACGGTATCCGCGGTGCGGTACTTGACCTGGCACAGTTCCCGGATTATCAGGAAATTTTAAAGCGCTTCCCTGAAGCGGCTTATACACAGTTCCATTATGACGGCAGCGTATATGCTCTTCCGGAAACTATTACGTATCCGGTAATGTTCTACCGTAAGGACATCCTGGCAGAAATCGGTTTAGAAGTTCCGGAAACCTGGGACGACGTTAAGGTTGCCATGACCGTTCTTGCCAAGAACCAGATGGAATTCGGTATGCTGCCAAATGAGCAGTTGTTTGCTTCCCTGTTATATCAGAACGGCGGACAGTACTATAACGAAGACGGTACCGCTTCCGCACTGGATTCCGATATCGCAGTAAATGTATTCAAGATGTTCTGTAATTACTACACAGACTATAAATTAGACCGTGCGACCAGCGTGGAAGAAAGATTCCGTACCGGTGAATCGCCAATCGTTATTGCTGACTACACCAGCTATAACAACCTCGCTGTATCCGCTCCGGATATTGCAGGCTTATGGAGCTTCACACAGATTCCGGGTACCGTACAGGCAGACGGCAGCGTAGACCACTCCGTAGCATGTACCGGTCTTGCCAGCATGATTATGTCTGACACCGCATATCCGGAAGAATCCTGGGAGTTTTTAAAGTGGTGGACATCCGAAGAAACACAGACCATGTACGGCCGCGAAATGGAATCCCTGATGGGTTCCGCAGCGAGAGTACCTACCGCAAACTATGAAGCCTTTACAAACATGGCTTGGCCGGTAAATGACTTCAAAGCCCTGGAGAAATCCATGGAATGTGTAAAGGGTATTCCTCAGGTGCCGGGTGGTTACTACTCCTGGAGAAACGTAAACAATGCATTCTATTCGGTAGTTACAACACCGGATACCTCCTTCCCTCGAGAAGAGTTGATGGATCAGGTTATCTACATCAATGCCGAAATCAACTACAAGAGAGAAGAGTTAGAATTAGATAAGTAGAAAGGAGCTAAATAACATGGCGGATAACAAAGACAGAGTCGAGCTTGCTTTGGAAGTTGCCAAAAAGCAGGGTAAGCTGTGGTATCGAATTAAAAAATCCAGAGCGTCATACATTATGCTGGCTCCGTATTTCATCCTGTTCTTCTTCTTTACGGTGCTTCCGGTAATTATGGCGGTTGGTTTCAGCTTTACATATTACAACATGTTAGAGATGCCTCGGTTCGTGGGCTGGAATAACTACATTAAGCTGTTTTTGGAAGATGACATTTTCATGAAGTCTTTAAAGAACACGTTGGTTCTGGCAGTTATCACCGGACCGGTCAGCTATATGCTGTGTCTTCTCTTTGCATGGATTATTAACGAATTTAAGGGTAAGCTTCGAGCTTTCCTGACACTGATTTTCTATGCGCCATCCATTTGTGGTAACGCATATGTGGTTTGGAACCTGATTTTAACCGGTGACCGTTACGGTTACTTAAACGGTATCCTGTTAAGACTTGGCGTTTTGGATGAAGCAGTACAGTGGATGCAGACAGAAAAATATGTCCTTCCGTTCCTGATTGTGGTTCAGCTGTGGCTGTCCCTCGGTACCGGCTTCCTGTCCTTTATCGCAGGTCTTCAGACCGTAGACAAGAGCATGTACGAAGCGGCTGCCTTAGACGGTGTTAAGAACAGATGGCAGGAATTATGGTATGTAACCCTTCCGGCAATGAAGCCGCAGTTAATGTTCGGTGCCGTAATGCAGATTACATCGTCCTTCGCAATTGCCGATGTATCCCTGAACCTGGCAGGTAACCCATCCGTAAACTATGCCGGCGCAACCGTAGTTACCCATTTGTTGGACTATGGTACCGTTCGTTTGGAAATGGGTTATGCTTCCGCAATCGCTACGGTGTTATTCCTCCTCATGGTAGGAAGTAACCAGTTAGTACAGAAACTGTTAAGGAGGGTGGGCGAATAATGGCTGAAAAAATGAAAAAAAGACGCAAACACTCCTATAAGAAAGAAAAGAAATTAAACCGCTCCATGGCGGGAAATACCCTGTTATTTATCCTGATGGGTATTTGTGGTGTGGCAATGGCGATTCCGCTTGTTATGGTTATTAACAATGCATTAAAGCCACTGGATGAATTGTTCCAGTTCCCACCAAAGATTTTTGTTAGAAACCCTACGCTGGAAAACTTCTCTGATCTGTTCATTCTCATGAATGATACCTGGGTACCGTTTTCCAGATACATGTTAAATACCATTATCATTACCGGTGGTGGTATGGTAGGCCATGTAATTATCGCCTCCCTTGCTGCTTATCCACTGGCGAAGCACAACTTCCCGGGAAAGAAAATCCTGTTCCAGATGGTAGTCCTGTCCATGATGTTCTCCTGGACAGTAACACAGACACCACAGTATATGATTATTTCCTGGTTAGGAATTAACAACAGCTACTGGGCACTGATTTTACCGGCTTGTGCCTTTGGTATGGGTCTCTACCTCATGAAGCAGTTCATGGAGCAGCTTCCGGACTCCTTAATGGAATCCGCAAGACTGGACGGTGCTTCCGAGTTCCGTATCTTCTGGAGCATCGTAATGCCAAACGTAAAGCCGGCATGGTTGACACTGGCCATCTTCCAGTTCCAGCAGATGTGGGGTAACACCGGTGGTACCTTCCTTCGTGACGAGCAGTTAAAGCCGTTACAGTATGCGCTGTATCAGATTTCTGCCGGCGGTGCGGCAAGAGCCGGTGCCGGTGCAGCCGTAACCTTTATTATCGCGGCAGTGCCGATTACCTTCTTCCTGATTTGTCAGAGTAACGTCTTAGAAACCATGACATCATCCGGTATGAAAGAATAATAGGAGGGCAAACGCATGAGAAAACTTACGAAATTCAAAGCAGTTATCTCTCTTTGTCTGACACTTATTGTTCTTTTCACGACAGAGGGTATAACAGCGATGGCAGACGAACTGCCATACGATTCTTACAATTATGACTACCGGAAGTATATCCACTATACTCCGGCTCCATACATTCCGGAGCGCACGATTTCCGGTTTGGACTTCACCTATAACGGTGAATCGTTAGGCGCTTTCAAGACACCACAGGATATGTGTCAGGCACCAAACGGTGACATTTACATTGCAGACAGCGGTAACAACCGTATTGTTATCTTTGACTCTGCAATGAAGAAGGTTCTGAAAATTATTACTACGTTTAACAACAATGGTACGGAAGATAAGTTCAATAACCCATACGGCGTATGCGTATCCGAAAAAGGATGGGTATACGTGGCAGATATGAAGAACAAGCGGGTTGTTGTTCTGGATGAGAATGAAAATGTTCAGCTGATTATTGATAATCCGCAGTCCGAAAGCTTGGGCGACAACTTTGCATTCAACCCGTTGAAGGTTACCGTAGACTATGCAGACCGTGTATACGTTATCGCACAGAACATGTTCGAAGGTATCATGGTATTTGAAAGCAATGGTCAGTTCACCAACTTCTTCGGAACCATTAACGTAGAAATTTCCGGATGGGATAAGTTCTGGAAGCGTCTGGCTACCAAGGAAGAGCGTGCCAACCAGCAGCTGTTCATCCCAACCGAATTTACCGGTATTGATATTGATCCGGAGGGCTTCGTATATGCATCCAACATTGATGCCAGCGGCATCCAGGGTGTAAGACGTTTAAATCCGCGAGGCGAGGACGTTATCAAGAAGGGCTTTAATGAAAATGTAGGCGGTGACCTGCAGATTGAAGGCTCCAGCGATTATGCCGGTGCTTCCCAGTTCACCGACGTTGTTTACAGAGATAACGGAATTTATTCCTGTCTCGACAGAAAGCGCGGCCGTATCTTTACATACGACCACGAGGGCAATCTGCTTTATATCTTCGGCGGCTTAGGAACCCAGGAGGGTACCTTCCAGCTTCCGGTGGCAGTAGAAGATATCGGCGGCAGAATTGCAGTACTGGATGCTACCAAGGGCGCCATCCTCTGCTTCAAGGAAACAGAGTACGGACGGCTGATTAACGAAGCAGTTTCCCTCCGCTATGACGGCGATGAAGCGGAAGCGGTAGTTCTCTGGGAAAGAGTTCTGGAATTAGATGAAAATAACGAGCTTGCAAACACCGGTATCGGTAAGGCATATCTTACCGCCGGCGATTACGAAAAGGCTATGTATTATCTGGAAATCGGCATGGCAAGGGATTACTATTCCATCGCCTTTAAGCGTTACCGTAATGAAATTCTTACGAAGAATGCCAGCTGGTTTTTAACTGGAGCAGTAGTGCTGCTTGTAATCTGGTTTGGCTACAAGGGCTGGAAAAAGAGAAAGAAAGGAGAGGATGAATAATGGGTAAATATTTCACCAAGCAAAAATGGTCCTACATGTTTTACACCATTAGCCACCCGATGGACGGTTACTATTGGATCCGCCACCGCGAATACGGCAGCGTTCCTCTCGCCATCTTAATGGTAGTTCTGTTTTCCCTAAGCTTTACCGCAAACCGTTTGCTGGCAAGCTTTGTCGTAAATGATTTAGACCCAAGAGGCGTAGATATGATTTTCGAGCTGACGGGTGTCCTTGCATTCTATTTGCTGCTTTGTGTCAGCAACTGGTCCGTTACCTGTCTGATGAACGGCGAAGGCCGTTTAAAGGATATTGCAATTGCAATTGGTTACGGTACCGTACCGATGACGGCAGTGATGATTGTATCCACCATCATCAGCCAGGTCATTGCAGATGATGAGCAGGCGTTCTACGGAATCCTGATCGGTGTCGGTATTGCCTACGGCGTTATTATGATGTTAATCGGCATCATGCAGGTACATAACTACACTCTCGGAAAAACACTGTTAACTTTATTTATTACAATTATTGCAGCTCTGATTATTGTATTCCTGCTGTTACTGTTAAGTAACCTGCTGGGCTTGGTATATAACTTCTTCCACAGCATTTACACAGAGCTGATATTCAGGGTATAGGAGGAGCGGTGCTATGAAAAAAGCAAAAAAAGAAAAAGTAAAGCTCCCGATGAGCCTGACAAAGAAACTGGTTCTCCTTGCTTTGGGAATTGTGGCGGTGGTTGTGGTAATATATCTGCTTTACTACTTCCTTCATTTCATGAATTATAACCGCTACAGAGATTTCTTATCTACCTATGAGTACGAGCAGGGAACCGAATACCGGGCATTAAACGACACGGATAACAAAGTACCGGGATTTGACCTGGTAGCGGAAAATGACAAATTAAAGCTTTACACGGATACGGCAACCGGTAATGTGGCTGTTTACGATAAGAGAAACGGCAGCATCACTTACTCCAATCCGTTAAACGCAGATGAAGATGAAAAGGCAAACAAGACAAACTTAAACTATCTGAAATCCCAGATGATGGTGTATTACTATAACCAGGACGTAAAGTCCGGTTCGCTGGATACTTACACACAGTGTGTACAGAGAAACCAGCTGGCCGTAGAAAGCATTGAAAACGGTATCCGTTATATTTACACCGTGGGACAGAAGGATGTAAAGGAAGGCGCCATTGCCATTTACTTCGAAATTCCGTTAGAGTACCGTTTAGAGGATGACAGCTTAAAGGTTTCCATTCCGACCAGTCAGATTAAAGAGACCGGCGGATATGTTTACCGTATCCAGCTGCTCCGTTACATGGGTGCCGGCCATAAGAGCGAAAACGGCTACATGGTAGTGCCAAACGGCTCCGGCTCCATTATCAACTTCAATAACGGAAAACTGACTGCATCGGCATATTCCCAGTATATCTACGATATCGACCCGATGGCAGCCAATTATACGACATTGGAAAATCTGGACACAGCAAGACTTCCGATTTTCGGTATTTGCCGGGAAGACAGAAGCTTACTGGTAGAAATTGAAGACGGTGCAACCACTTCCGTAGTAACTGCGGACATTGCAGGCCGTTATAACGATTACAATTTCGCTTATCCGATTTTTGTATTCCGTAATGTAGATAACCTCCGTAACTTCGGATCTTCCACACTGGATGTCTTTGTTATGGAAGAGGATTTATATGACATCAATGCCACCGTGCGCTACACCTTCTTAACTGATGAGTACAGCGGCTATGACGGTCTGGCAAATTACTACAGGGAGAAGCTGATTGCAAAAGGTGTATTAACACCGCAGGAAGACGGCGGAAACATTCCTTTCTACTACGATGTTATCGGTGGTGTAAAAGAAAATGCCCACTTCCTTGGTGTTCAGCGCCTCGACACATTCGCAATGAGCACCTTTGAAGATGCGGCAGCAATGGCCGATGAATTTGCGGCAGCCGGCATCAGCAATCAGGTCATGAACCTGCAGGGCTGGTTTAATGAGGGTTATTATCATGATGCTCCTCACGATATCCGCCTGGTAAAGGATATGGGTTCCAAGGCAGAGCTGGAAGACTTAAACGATAAGCTGGAAGCTCTTGGCGGCACCTTATATGCGGATGTGGAATTCCAGCGTGTCACTTATGCGGATACCGGTTTTAACTGGGAGGCAGAAGGTTCCCGTTACTACGGTGCCGGTTATGTGGCAAGCTTTGGTCTGGTAAATCCGACCACTCTTCGAAATACTTCCGGTCTTGGTTATGCGGAACCGCAGTACGACATCCTGTCTCCGAAGTTCCTGCCAAGATACGTAGAAAAGTTTGTGAAGAAAATTGATAAGTATGATCTTTCCGGTTTATCTTTAAGAGACCTGGGAAGCTATGTAACCTCTGATAAAAAGCGTACCAACGTAATCAGCAGAGAAGAAGCCCTGGATGTGGTTCTCGCCCAGTTAGACTTAATAGAAACCACAGGAAAGAAGCTGATGCTGAATGACGCCAATGCTTACAGCTTTGGTTATGCGCAGGATATCAGTAACGTACCGATGGGAGACAATGCATTTGGTATTATCGATGCAAGAATCCCGTTATATCAGATGATTCTTCATGGTTGTGTGGATTATTCCACAGAATTGTTAAACTATGACGACTCCGAAGATATGACACTGAGCGTACTTCAGATGATTGAGACCGGTTCCGCACCGCATTATGTGTTTACACAGGAGCCGTCCAGCCGAATGAAGAACACCGGTATGAACCAGTTCTACGCTACCACCTATGATGTGTGGAAGGGCGAAGCAATTGATATTTACAACCGTGTCAACGAAGCATTGCAGCATGTCAGCGGTGCTGAAATTGTCGGTCATGAAATTGACGGCGATGTTAGAAAGATTACTTACTCCAACGGCGTGGTAATCTACATTAACTACAGTGATGAAACGGAAAGCATGGATGGCAAAACCTTCCCTGCAATGTCTTACGAAATGGAGGGAATCTGATATGAAAAAGCAGAAGAAAAAAAGATTATCCCTGATGCGTAAGAGAATGATTGCAGGTTACCTGTTCATTCTTCCTTGGCTGGTAGGTTTTATCATTATTTATGTGCGTTCCCTGTTCCAGACGGTACAGTTTTCCTTTAACACCATGGAAATTGACGCCATCAACGGCGGTTATACACTGCTTCCGGCCGGTTGGGAAAATTACCGGTATGCCTTTTTGGAACACGGACAGTTTAAGCAGACATTAACATCCTCTGTTATGAACATGCTGGTGGATGTTCCGTTAATTACGTTCTTCAGTTTGTTTATGGCGATGCTGTTAAACAAAAAATTCCCGGGAAGAGCAGCGGTCAGAGCCATCTTCTTCCTGCCGGTTATTTTAGGCTCCGGTGCCATCGTGGATGCCATGGAAATGAGCGCCAAGATGATGCAGGGCGGTGTATCCGGCCAGGCGATGGATATGGCTGCAGCCAGTTCCTCCATTGCCTTTGACATAGACTACTTAATCAGTATGTTTATGAATCTGGGTCTTCCGGCAAAGATGATGAATTACATCACCACGGCGGTGGGAAGAATTAACGACATCATTTCCATGTCCGGTGTACAGATTGTAATTTTCATTGCGGCACTGCAGTCCATTCCGAGCTCTCTGTATGAGGTAGCAAAGATTGAGGGTGCCACCGGCTATGAAACCTTCTGGAAAATCACTTTCCCAATGGTAATGCCTCACATCATTACCAACGTGGTTTACACCATTGTGGACAGCTTTGAAGAAAGTGAAATCCTGAAACTGGCCAATACCACAACCTTTGATAAATTCAATTATGGTGTGGGTTCCGTAATGACCATTGTAAGTACCGCCATTACCTGTATCATACTGGTGGCGGTGGTAGGATTCATACAAAAGAAAACATTCTACTATAACTAAGAAAGGAGGAAGAATGATTATGAGAAAATTCGATTTGAAAAAAACTCTGAAGGACCCGTATCAGCAAATGCTTTTGATGAACGATGTCAAGAAGTTTGCGCTGACCATCCTGCAGATTGCCATTATTGTGGGCGTAAGTTATGTCATTCTCTCTCCGGTTATCGGTATGTTTGTTAATGCAATTTCCTCTGACTCGGATGCATTAAATCCAATGGTATTCGTAATACCGGAAAATCCGACGTTAGAGCGTTTCAAACTGGTAATGCTCCGTATGGACTATTGGCCAACCATTACAAAGAACATCCTCTATGTGTTATCCCTAACACTGATTCAGGTGCTCGTTTGCTCCATGGTAGGTTATGGCTTTGCCAGATTTGATTTCCCGTTCAAGAAGCTGTTATTCGGTTGTGTGGTAGTAACTATCGTGCTTCCTGTTCACACCATTATGCTTCCGCTGTATGTAACCTTCCGTAATTTTGACCCGGCAGGTATCTTTACGGCGTTTATGGGCGGACCACTAAACTTAATGGGCTCTCCGTGGCCGATGTATATCATGTCCTTCTTAGGATGTGGCGTCCGCGCCGGATTATATATCTACATCTTCAACCAGTTTTTCAGAGGACTTCCGAAGGAAATTGAAGAAGCAGCATTTGTAGATGGCGCAGGAATGTGGTATACTTATTTTAACATCATGTTAAAGAACGCCTCTCCGGCGGTGATTACGGTTACCGTATTCTCCATGGTATGGCAGTTCAATGACACGTTTTACTCGAATTTATTTCTGGTCAGCGACAAAATCGTAATCAGTAAACGAGTATCGGTTCTTCAGTCGGTAATTGCCAACGAAGACAAAATTCTGAGCATTACCCTGCAGGAGCTGTACCTGCATGCCGGAATTCTTCTGGTACTTTTACCGATTGTACTGATTTATCTGTTGCTCCAGAGGTATTTTATAGAAGGTGTAGAGCGAAGCGGAATCGTAGGGTAAAAGTTCAGCTCAAACCTTCACCCCAAAAATGAAATTACGGCGCCAAAGCAGGCATGCCTGCTTTATCAGATACCATTATGGTATCTGATAACAATCCTTCCCGATTGTGAAAAAGCTGCTTCCTGCCCCGGTCGCCATAATGTAAAAAAAGGAGGACGAGAAAAGTGAAAAAAAGAAAAATTTTCGCAGTAGTAATGGCAGCTGTCATGGCATTGTCTATGGTTGCTTGTGGGGAAGAGCCAACCGGCAGTGAAGTAACCAACACACCAGCGCCAACAGCAACAACCGCGCCAACAGAGGCTCCGGCACCAACGGAAGCTCCGGCGCCACAGAATGTAACTATCGCAAACGCTAGTATTACATTCGAAGACGGCAATATGGGATTTGCAGATGCATATATGTCCCATGCACGTTCCAGTAATGTTGAACTTTCCATCGTAGACTTCAATGGAAGTAAGGCATTAAAAGTAGTTAACACAACCGGTTCCAGCAAGTGTCCGTTTGTTGCGATTGATGCATCCAGTTTCCTGGGCGCTAACGTAACAAAGGTAGCAGGCGTTGAAATGGTAATCGGTACCGCAAGCCCTGACGGTAAGTTCCACGCAGTATCCGGTGAGATTGGTTCCTGGTGGGGCGCAGAGGCAGATAAGAACGTTTTAGGTTCCTGGTCTGTTTATATGGCAAAGAAGAATCCTAAGGTGATTACCGGAACCGTTCCTGCAGGTAACGAGTTCGTAACAGATGCATTCAACATTATTTATGTTGGTATGACAACTGATAACGCTACAACAGATGCAGGCGTATGCAGCGAATTCTACATTGATGACATCCGTTTCTACGATAAGGACGGCAACACCTTAACAGGTGATACAACCGTAGCATTTAACTGGCCGGTAGTAGATGAAGTTGATTACTCCCTGTATGCACTCAGCAACGTAACCGAATTTGACGGTTATGCATGCAAGGAAGGTGCTTGGACACAGGCAGGTGCAGACTTCACACAGGAATTATTAGATGCATTAGTTCCAGGTACAGCACTTGAAATTGACTTCAAGAGTGATGATAACTCTATGTGGTGCGTATTCCCTGATGCAACACCGGGTGGTGTAGCAGCATGGACCAGAGTAGCTCAGGGTGCAGCAACCATTAATGATGCAGGCTCCAAGGCTCAGATCACTTATGAGCAGATTGTAGCAGCAGTAGGCGAAGATAAGACCCAGTGGGGCGCAAGACTTCAGTTCGAGGCAGCTGCCGCATGGGAAGTTTACGGTATCCGCGTAGGTACATACGGCAAGCATACTTCCATGGCTAATGCAACCGCATTTGACGGCTATGTATGTAAGGAAGGCGCTTGGACACAGGCAGGTGCAGAATTCACAGAAGAACTTCTTGCAGCTATCGTTCCTGGTACAGCAATTAAGGTTTCCTATAAGAGTGAAGACGGCTCCATGTGGTTAGTATTCCCTGATGCAACACCAAACGGTGTAGCAGCATGGACCAGAGTAGCACAGGGTCAGGCTATCTGTGATGGCGAAACCGCTTATATCACTTATGACCAGATCGTAGCAGCAGTTGGCGAAGATAAGGCTAACTGGGGTGCAAGACTTCAGTTCGAGGCAGCTACAGCATGGGAAGTTTACGGAATCGAAGTTGGTTCCTTCGTAGAATATCCGGTAATGGGCGGCTTCGTAGATTTCGACGGCTATGCATGTAAGGAAGGTGCTTGGACACAGGCAGGTGCAGACTTTACACCGGAACTGTTAGCAGCATTAGTTCCTGGTTCCATCCTTGAAATTTCTTATAAGAGTGATGACAATTCCATGTGGTGCGTATTCCCGGATGCAACACCGGGCGGTACAGCAGCATGGACCAGAGTAGCACAGGGTCAGGCCCTTTGCACAGGCGACAAGGCATACATCACTTACGAGCAGATCGTTGCAGCAGTTGGTGAAAACCAGGCTGAATGGGGTGCAAGACTCCAGTTTGAGGCAGCTACAGCATGGGAAGTATTCGCTATCAGAGTTGGTAAGTATGTAGTAGAAGCTACAGAAGAAGCCGGCGGCGAAGAAGAACCGGCTCCTGTTCTTGAAGATCCAACCATCCAGGTAGCTGACGGTACAGTAGCTTTCACAGGCTCTAAGACATTCTCCGACAGCGCATGGTGGACACAGCTTTCCTACAAGGATGCTAAGGCTGACATCATCGGCACAGTAGCTCCGGAAGAAATCACAGCAATTAAGTTTACGGCAGATACAAACTTCGTTCTTGGTTTCAAGGACGTTAACGGCAACTGGGTTCAGACAGAAAACGTAGAAGGTCCATTCGTAATTCACAGCATGGAACTTGGCGATGAGTGGGATTTATGTTTAGCACTTTCCAAGGGTGACGGTGTAGAATATACTATCACTTGGGAAGTTTACACCGGCGGCAGCAAGGAAGTTCTTCTTCCGGAAGCTCCTGCTGAACCTGTAATTGACCCAACAACAGATACTATCGAAGGCACAGTAGCTTTCACAAGCAGCTTAACATTTGCAGACTCCGCATGGTGGACACAGAAGGATCTTTTCCTTGCTGACTTAATCGGCGACTTAGATCCTGCAACTGTTAAGGGCATTAAGTTCACAAGTGATACAGCATTCTTCCTTGGCTTCACAGATGTTGTAACAGGCGAATGGTGGCAGAAGGATTCCACTTCTTTCGTAGCAAAGACAATCAACTTTGTTAAGGAAAAGGAAACAGATCCAGTTGTTTGCTTATACCTCTCCAAGGGTGATGGCGTAGAATACACCATCAACTGGGAAGTTTACACAGACGGCGAAGCAGCAGGCGGCGACGATGTTCCTGCAGTAGAAGAGCCTGCAGCAGATGCTGTAACAGGTGATTTCAGCGGTGTTTATGCCGGTGACTATGCAGCAGAATGGATTCCTGGAGACGCATTTGCAGCTTGCACAAATGGTGCAAAGGTTACCATTAACTATACTCTTCAGACAGAAGGCCGCGCTAATCAGTGGTGGAACCTTACTTTCATCAAGGCTGACTGGAGCAAGTATTTAGACGCAAGCTACTACCTTGGCGAAGTTCCTGCATTCAGTGAATATGAATTCGTAGCAATGGAAGGTACTTCCTACACATTTACTCTGTCCGCTGATGCACTTGCTCAGATTAAGACAGACGGCAAGTTCGGTTTACAGACAGACGGCGTTATCTTCAACAGCTACTCCGTAACACCTGCAAACTAATACTGATTCAAACTAATATACGGTTGCAGTTTCCGCTTTGGGCGGAAGCTGTAGCCGAAAACAGAGAATATAGGAGGATTACACAATGAAATTCAGAAAAGTAATGGCTGTATTACTTGCAGCTGCATTGACTTTCTCCATGACAGCTTGTGGTGGCGGCGAGAAGGGTAACGAAACACCAACTCCTGGCACTGAGAATCCTGGAGAAAATACAGATAAGCCATCCACACCGGCTACACCGGCAGGAACAAACGATGAAATCGTTATCGGTACCTGGTGGTATCAGTACTACGACAGTGTAAGTGAAAACATGGATGTATCTTCTGACTGGACCAATGCTCAGGAAGAACCGGATGATACAGAAGAAGAAAAGGTAAGTAAGGCACTCAACCGTCAGATCGCACAGTACAAGTGGGATAACGTTGACAAGATTGAGCAGAAGTACAATGTAACTTTCTACTGGGATAACTTAACATACGAAGGTGTTACCGACTCCATCAACACCTCCATTTTAGCAGGTGCTCCTGACTGTGACGTATACCTTACAGACTCAGGTATGGCTATTCCTGCACAGGTAAATGGTCTTGCTCTTGACTTAAAGACCCTTCTTCCTTCTGACCATGATATTTTCACAGAGCAGAAGATTGCTACTTACTTCGACCTCGGCGATGGTAAGGCTTGTATCTTCGGACCTGTAAAGGCTGAAAACGTAGTTGCAGATACCTACCCATTAGCATTCAACATGCAGATGTTAGAAGACAACAACTTAGAAGATCCTCGTGCCCTTTGGGAGCGCGGCGAATGGACTTGGGATAAGTTCATCGAGTACTGTCAGGTTCTGACTCAGGATACTGACGGTGACGGCCAGAACGACCAGTATGGTTACTGTGGTTTCATTAACGAAACATTCGAGCAGTTAATGATGAGTAACGGTGCTAACGTTGCCCAGGGTAAGACAGAAACCTTATCCAGCCCTGAAGTTGCAGAAGTTCTTCAGTTCATCTATGATATGTACAACACATACAACATCTGCTATCCATATGACTTAGCAGAAGGCGGCGCTCCATGGGATACCATGAGAATTGCATACCGTGAAGGTAACGTTGGTTTCTTCCCAATGGCAGTATGGATTGCAAACGCTCAGGGTGACTACTCCGTAACAACTCCTGAGAAGAACTTAACTTGGGATACAGCATATGTTCGTTGGCCTGTTGGTTACTCCGGAAACAAGGACACCAACGCAGGTGAAAACTTACTTCCAAACGGTAACTTCATCATTCCTGCAGGCGTTCAGGAGCCGGTAAAGGTATTCAACGTAATGTACGATTTCTGGAACTTCGCAGGCGACATCGAAACAACAGTTGCTCTTCGTGATGACAAGGCAGCTCTTAACTGGTGGTACAATGAAAACGCATTCGAGAAGGAATTACAGGAAGCTAACTTTGCTGTAATGGAAGAATGCGGTTCCAGAACAACAACTGACCTTTGGAACTCCATGGATATCGGTTACGACTTCAACTCCCTGATTGCAGGTACTGTAACTCCTGCTCAGTTCCAGGAAACACACAAGCAGTTAGTACAGGATGGTCTTGATAACTACTTTGGTAACTAATCGTGTTACTGCGCACACAGCAAAGTAACACATGCAGAGCCTGACAAAAGCATCGGAAGGTCTGCGGAAAGCTCGTTTTCAGCGCAGACTTCCGTATGCTCTTGGAAGTTACGGTAAATAAAATTATTATTTTTTTGAAATGAGGACCTATAGAATGAGCGATATTAAGATGATTGCTCCTGAATTCCATAAAGTACCATGGCAGGAGAAGCCGGAAGGCTTAAAGAATGCACCGGTTTGGAGATACACAGAAAACCCGATTATCGGCAGAAATCCGGTAGAGGGTGTTGCACGTATTTTCAACAGTGCGGTTATGCCTTACGGAGACGAGTTCATCGGTGTGTTCCGTGGTGAGCAGACAGATGGCGTTTCCCATATCTATCTTGGACATAGTAAGGATGCGATCCACTGGGAATTTGAACCTAACAAGATTCAGTTTGTGGATGAAGACGGTAATCCGTTCCAGCCTATTTACGCATATGACCCAAGATTAGTTAAGGTGGAAGACACTTACTATATTATGTGGTGTCAGGACTTCTACGGTGCCGCTATCGGTTTGGCAAAGACAACAGATTTCAAGACATTTACCCGTCTGGAAAATCCGTTCCTGCCATTCAACCGTAATGCAGTTCTTTTCCCACGTAAGATTAATGGTAACTATGTAATGTTAAGCAGACCTTCCGATTCCGGCCATACTCCGTTCGGCGACATTTTCCTTAGCGAAAGTCCGGACTTAAAGTACTGGGGCAAGCACAGACACGTAATGGGCCGCAGCAGTGAGTGGTGGGAGTCCTTAAAGATTGGTGGCGGTGCAGCTCCGATCGAGACTTCCGAAGGCTGGTTAATGTTCTATCACGGTGTAAGCGGAACCTGTAACGGTTACGTATATTCCATTGGTGGTGCCATCTTAGACTTAGAGGACCCATCCAAGGTATTATACCGTTGTGAAACCTTCCTTCTCACACCGGAAGAATGGTATGAAGAGAGAGGCTTCGTTCCTAACGTATGCTTCCCATGTGCAACTCTTCACGATCCTGATACAGGAAGAATTGCCATCTACTACGGTGCTGCCGACAGCTATGTTGGCCTTGCTTTCTGCCAGTTTGACGAAATTGTGGCTTACATCAAGGAGCACAGCGTAACAAGATGGGATGATACGGATTTAGGCAGAAGATAATCAAATCACAATTATCCAATAAAGAAAAGGCCGCGAGGCGGGTGATGACGCCTGCCTCGCAGTTTTTTTAGGAGAACTTTATGAGAACTGTTACAGCCAGAGAATTGGTAAAAGAGATGAAACTGGGATGGAATCTTGGTAATACCATGGATTCTGTCAATGATCATATAGAGAAAAATTCGGCACCGGAAGCCTGGGAAACCGCCTGGGGCAATCCGGTAACAACAGAAAATTTAATTGCGAAAATGATTGACGAGGGCTTTAATGTGATACGTTTTCCGGTCAGCTGGAGAAATCACATCGGCGAAGCCCCGGATTATAATATAAATGAAGCATGGATGAATCGTGTGCAGGAGCTGGTAGACTGGGCCTATAAAAGAGGTGCCTTCGTCATTTTAAATATTCATCATGAGGGATGGCACGATCCGTATTATGAGAACCGGGATGCGGCGGCAACAAAGTTGCGTGCTGTTTGGAAGCAGATTGCAAAGCGGTTTGAACGGTATGAGGAACGTTTGATTTTCGAGGGCATGAACGAGCCGAGAAAATGCGGTACGGAGCTGGAATGGAACGGCGGCGATCAGGAAGGCTGGGATGTGGTAAATGACCTGAACGAGGTGTTTATCAATATAATCCGCACCTCCGGAGGAAATAATCCAAACCGCTGTCTGATGATTCCGGGATATGCGGCCAACTGTACCGTGGGGATTCGCCATTTGAACATCCCCAAGGGTGATGATAAGCTGATTGCATCCGTTCATGCATATGAACCCTTTGATTTTGCATTGAACCCGAGAGGGCGGGGACTTTGGAACCATGATACCTGGGTAATCGACCACTTAATGGAGGATTTACAAACCCTCTTTATAAGCAAAGGAATTCCGGTAGTAATCGGCGAATTCGGAGCGGCACACAAGCTGGCAAAGGGAAATGAGACCTCCCGGGCAGAGTGGGCAGAATACTTTTTAGATAAAGCAGGCAGCATCGGCGTACCATGCGTTTGGTGGGATAACGGCCACTTTATGGGCGATGGAGAGCCTTTTGGATTGATTGACAGAGAAACTTTGGAATGGAAGTATCCTTTCATTGTGGAAGCGTTGAAGAAAGGAATAAAATAGGTATGAGAAATCTGGTTAATTTTGAAGATGGTATAGCATTTTACGGAAATACGGAACGAATTGCAAAAGTATTAAAAAAAGCAGAAAAGGGAAATCCGATCACTTTGGGATATCTTGGGGGTTCCATTACCCAGGGTTCCCTGTCCTCCACGCCGGATACATGCTACGCTGCCATGACAACCAAGTGGTGGCGTGAGCAGTATCCGCAAACGGAGTTTACTTATGTAAACGGTGGTATCGGCGGCACTACCTCCCAGTTTGGTGCAGCCAGAGTGGACAGTGATATTTTGGCGTACGAGCCGGATTTCGTTATTATAGAATTCAGCGTAAACGATGACAACAACCTGTTTTTCCGGGAAACTTACGAAGGCCTGGTGCGTAAGGTATATACCTCCAAGACGGCACCGGCGGTGCTTCTGGTACATAATATTTTTTATGAAGACGGAAGAAACACCCAGGATCAGCATGAAACCATCGGACGCTACTACAACATTCCTTGTGTCAGCATGAAGACCAGTGTGTATCAGGCAATTGCCCACGGAAAAATTGCAGTCCGGGATGTAACACCGGATGACCTCCATCCAAATGATGCAGGACATGCATTGCTGGCAAATCTGATTACGTATTTCCTGGAAAAGGTGCAGAAGGAAGCTGTGGCAGAGGTTACGGATACTACTCGCCATGCGGAGGAACTTCCTGCTCCGATTACGGCAAATGCGTACCAGAATTCCGTGCGCTATCAGGTATACAATTCTTCGCCGGAGCTTTGCGGCTTTGCTGTAGATACCGAGGAACAGCATCATATTACCGATATTTTTAAGCGCGGCTTTATCGGCACAAAGAAGGGCGATTCCATCCGCTTTGATATAGAAGGTACCGGTATTGCAGTGCAGTACCGCAAGTCCGTGAAACATCCTGCCTGTGTGGCAAAGGTTGTGCTGGATGGTGATGAAGCAAATGCGCAGGTGCTGGACGGCAACTTTGATGAAACCTGGGGCGACTGTTTATATATCACTACGGTGGCAAAACATATCGAAGACAAAAAGCATTGTGTGGAAATTACCATCACCGAGGGCGACGAAACCATGGTGCCGTTTTATCTGGTTTCCGTTATCGGCTCCAGATAAGATATGGAAATGCGAATAATTGTGTAGGAGGTATTTTATGAGTAACACCTGCTTTGTGGCTCCAAATCACGAAAATCTGCAGTACATGGGTCGTATTGACTTTGCAAAGGACGGAGGTCCTGAGTTTGTCTTTCCGTGTACTTATGTAAAAATTAAGTTTAAAGGTACGGATATTAAGACACAGCTGACAAATACCAAGAATTGCTGGGATAATTTTATGGGCGTAATTCTGGACGGTAAGCAGACCAAATTTAAGCTTGCTGACTGGGGACGTCAGGAGTATGTGCTCGGTGAACACTTAGAAGATACCGAGCATGAACTGATGTTGTTCAAGCGTCAGGACTAAGTCGGAGGCCAAGCGGTCTTAGGAAGA
>JAZQJL010000256.1:0-1805 GCA_045541595.1 Lachnospiraceae bacterium
TTTGCTTTCTGTGGTATAATGGTAGTAGGTTTGACAGCCTGTGGTGCAAAAGCATCCAATGACATGGCCTATGACAACTATGCACCATCAAGCAACAGCAGTTCTGCATGGGACGGCGGATTCTACGACTATGCGGTGAAAGAAGAGGCAAAAGTAGAATATGACATGTCTGACAGCCTGGTGGCAGAAAGCCCGATGGCGCCTGCTACCGGTAGCAGTGAAACAGGTTTGGTCGGCACAACCGCCAGAAAAGTGATTAAGACAGCTAACTTAAATCTTCAGACACTGGAATTTGAGGAATTTGCAAAAGCACTGGAGAAAAAAGTAGCAGAAGCATCCGCATATTTTCAGTATGCCGATGTTTCCGGCTCAGATTACTACGGCGGAAGAAAGAGTGCCAACTACACCATTCGTGTTCCTGAGGCAAACTTAAATCTGTTTCTGGCAGGAATAGAAGGCATTGCTACGGTAACAAATAAAACTCTTGGTGAAGAGGATGTTACCCTCAGCTATGTAGATACGGAAGCACGTATCAAGACTTTGGAAATCGAGCAGGAGAGACTCCTTGCCCTTTTGGAAAAGGCAGATAATTTAGATTCCATCATTATGCTGGAACAGCGCTTAAGTGAAGTCAGATACAGTATTGAGAGTTTTCAGTCCAGGCTGCGGACCTATGACGACAAGATTACATACAGCACGGTGCGTATTTATGTGTATGAGGTGACCCGTGTAACGGAAAAAGAACCGGAAACGTTATGGGAAAGAATCAGCAACGGCTGGTCTGACACCATGTACAATATTTCCACAGGAGCTCAGGATTTCTTAGTTTGGGCTGTAGTAAATCTGCCATATCTGGTGTTCTGGGCAGCGGTAATCGTAGTTCTTGTTGTCGTTCTTAAAAAGAAAACTGCTAAGCGCAGGGCAAAAAATAAAGGAAAACAGAGCGAAAACAATGAAACAGTACTGGACAGTGAAGAATAAAAAAGATAATTTTGCAGAAATTTGCAGGGAGCATGGCGTGACGGAAGTAACGGCCAGACTCCTTGTAAACCGCGGGCTTACAACAAAACAGGAGAGGGATGCATATCTGCATCCTTCTTTTTCGTGTCTGCCAAAAGCATCCCTTTTGAAAAATGCAGAGGCAGCTGCGGCCATGATTGCAGAAGGCATCCGCAGTAAGAAAAAAATCCGCATCATCGGTGATTATGACGTGGATGGTATTATGTCGGTATATATTTTATACCGCTGTATGACGGCGGCCGGTGCAATCGTGGATTACCGCATCCCGGACCGTATCAAAGACGGTTACGGCCTGAATGAAGACATGGTGCGGGAATGTATGGAAGCAGGGGTGGAACTGATTGTAACCTGTGATAACGGTATTGCCGCCATGGAACCGATCCGGTTGGCAAAAGAGGCCGGCATTACGGTGGTTCTTACGGACCACCATGAAATTCCGCTTCTGGAAACGGAAGACGGACCGGTAAAAACCATGCCGGAGGCTGACATTATTGTAAATCCGAAGCAGGAGGGAGAAACCACACCGATGACCGGAATCTGCGGTGCGGTGGTGGCATATAAAGTCATGTACTGCCTGGCAGAGCATATGGGACTTTCTGCGGAATTGCTCCGGCAGATGATTCCTTACGCAGCTATGGCCACGGTATGTGACGTAATGGAGCTAACAGGAGAAAACCGTACCATGGTAGCTTTGGGACTGCAACTATTAAAGCAGAGCCGGGATTACGGAATCAACGCATTGATGAAAGAAAATCAGATAAGTAAGGAGTCTTTAAGTGCCTATC